>CAZKMC010000034.1:4370-15600 GCA_964553485.1 uncultured Comamonadaceae bacterium | reverse complement strand
GTTCCTACGGCTCAAACGAGTAGGATTACTTATCTTTGAGGGTTGGTTTTAAACAAGAATGACACAATCTGACATTCAAGATAAGGTTCGAGACATTTTTTCTGCGTATTTAGAAAAGAACAGTCACCGAAAAACACCTGAGAGATTTGCCATACTAAGAGAGATCTATGATTTCGAAGGGCATTTTGACATCGAGTCCCTGTACGTGAAAATGAAAGCCAAAAATTACCGGGTTTCGCGAGCTACTTTATACAATACCATTGAATTGCTTTTGGCTTGCAGCCTTGTTCGCAAACATCAATTTGGCAAGAATCTAGCTCAATTTGAGAAAGCACATCAAAACCACCAGCATGACCATATTATTCTAACTGACTCTGGGGAGGTATTGGAATTTTGTGATCCAAGAATCCAGCAAATAAAAGCCACTCTGGAAGAAATTTTTGACATTGACATCATGCACCACTCACTGAATTTCTACGCTCAAAAAAGAAAGGAAAACTAATATGTCTTTTCAAATAGATCAACCAGAAAGCAAGAATTGCAAAATCATTCGATTAAAGGGCCGCTTTGTAGAGGCTGCTGAGTCTGACGAAATCTTGCTTGCACTAGATAATGATCTTCTAGCTGGCAACAAGCATTACGTAGTTGACCTTGCCGAAACCACTTTGGTAAATAGTAGCGGCATTAATATGCTCGTGAAAATGGTCAAAAAGGTGAACCACGAAAGCGGCAATATCGTTTTCGCTGCAGTTCCAGACCGCGTACAAGAATTACTTAATGTGATCCGACTAAATTCTGTATTCACTATATATCCGACGGTTGAAGACGGAGTCCATTCAATAAATTGAACATGAAAGTTGATGTATTACTAGGCCTGCAATGGGGCGATGAGGGGAAAGGAAAAATTGTAGACGTAATTACCCCGGAATATGAAGTGATTGCTCGTTTTCAAGGTGGCCCAAATGCGGGACATACACTTGAATTTAACGGCATCAAGCATGTATTACATACCATTCCATCTGGAATATTCCATGTAGGAAAATCCAATGTAGTTGGAAATGGTGTGGTAGTAGACCCGATTATTTTCAAAAGAGAAATTGATGCCCTTGTAAAAATGGGTGTCGATGTAAAAAAGCAACTTCAAATTTCTCGAAAAGCACATCTTATCTTACCAACCCACCGTCTGTTAGACGCGGCTTCAGAGCAAGAAAAGGGAAATAAGAAAATTGGCTCTACACTCAAAGGAATTGGACCCACTTACATGGACAAAACCGGCAGAAATGGTCTACGTGTTGGAGATGTTCTTGAAGCGGATTTTGAAGCTAAGTACAATGCTCTCAAAGGAAAACATGAGCGCATTCTGAGCCATTATGTCAATTTCGAATATGAATTAGACGAATTGGAAAAGGAATGGATGGCCAGCCTGGAAACATTGAGAAGCCTTACCATTATTGACAGTGAGCATTATCTGAACCAAGGGTTAAAGTCTGGAAAGAAAATCTTGGCTGAAGGTGCACAAGGAAGTTTATTGGACATCGACTTTGGTTCTTATCCGTTTGTGACTTCCAGCAACACGATTACAGCAGGTGCTTGTACAGGACTTGGGATTGCACCAAATAAAATTGGTGAAGTCTTCGGTATTTTCAAGGCCTATTGCACAAGGGTTGGTAGCGGCCCATTTCCCACAGAATTGCATGATGAAGTTGGAGAGCAAATTCGAAAGCAAGGTGCCGAGTTTGGAGCTACCACTGGCAGACCAAGAAGATGCGGATGGATTGACCTTCCTGCTTTGAAATACGCCATTATGATCAATGGTGTAACTCAGCTCATTATGACTAAAGCTGATGTTCTTAGTAATTTCGGCACCATCAAAGTTTGTACCCACTATACGTACAAAGATGCTGTGATTGATTACATGCCATATGACATCAAAGACAATCAAGTAGAGCCAGTGTATGAAGAATTACCTGGTTGGTCTACTGATTTGACTGGTCTTAGAAAAATGGAAGACCTCCCGAATGAGTTGACAGATTATATCAATTATCTGGAGAAGCAACTTGAGACGCCAATCACCGTTGTCTCTGTGGGCCCAGATAGAACTCAAACCATCCGGAGGAACGCTGTGATGGCATGAGGTTTTCATGGTCGATGCACATGAAACACATTGTTACAATCTTAGTTCTTTGCCTTTCTTGCGTTCAATTTGTCTCCGGACAAGAACGTATGAAGGTTGAAATCCTCAATGCGGACGAAGGAAAACTTGACCCGAAAATTTCCAATGCTCAACGTTTTCTTGGAAATGTAAAGCTCAAGTACAATGAAACTATCATGACATGTGATAGTGCCTATCGGTATCCAAATGGCGATTTTGATGCTTTTAGTCATGTGCGAATTAACCAAGGAGACAGCTTACAACTCTTTGGTGATTTTCTTTCCATTGACACACAATCCCGCATAGCGAAATTGCGCGATGGTATTCGCATGAAAGACGGAGACATGACCTTGACAACCGAGATCCTGGACTACGACTTTAACACGGAAATTGCTAGTTACTTTCAAGGAGGCAAAATTGTTTCTACAGCAAATCAAAACGTACTGACGAGTGAATCTGGTTTCTATGACTCTAGGACCGAATTCTTTCAATTTCGAAAAGATGTTCAATTAAAAAACCCAGAATATCGGGTGGATTCAGACACCTTGAAATACAGCAACAAAGGTGAGATTGCCTTTTTCCATGGGCCTACTACCATACGATCGGATCAAAACACCATCTATTGTGAAAACGGCTGGTACAATACCCAAACTGATATTTGTCAATTCAATGAAAATGCCTGGATTCAATCCAAAAACACCTATATGGAGGGCGATTCTATTTACTACAATGGACACGTAGGATATGGGGAGGTTTTCAGGAACGTCCTGATAAAAGACACTACAAGTAACTACTTGATTCTTGGAAACTATGCTCGCCATGATGAGAGATTAGATGTATCTCTGGTAACAGAAAAAGCGCAGATGATCCAACTCTTTGATACGGATTCATTGTTTCTTCATGCCGATACTTTGCTGGCAGTACCGGACACATTGGCCAAAAAAAGAATTAAGGCTTTTGCACATGTCAAGTTTTTCAAACCAGATCTTCAAGGCAAATGTGATTCGTTGGAATTTTCTGAGGCCGACTCACTGCTCGCTATGTTCGGCAGCCCAGTCATTTGGTCAAAGCAGAATCAGATTTCCGGTGAGCAAATAGAAATCGAATTATTTCAAGGAAAAATAGAAAAGATTTACATCAACAAGTCTTCTCTGATTGTTTCAGAGGCGATACCTCAGAAGTACAACCAAATCAAAGGCCGCGAATTAACCGGCTATTTCAAAGAAAACGAACTACACAGGATCATTATTGAAGGCAATGGCCAGCTTGTATACTTCCCAACGGAAGAACTGGAAAATGGAAAAACAACAGTCCAAGGAGTGAACCGAGCAGATTGCAGCGACATTACCGTCATTGTAGAGGACAATGAAATCACCCAGGTGTCTCTGCTGGACAAACCTTCTGGTGCATTGCATCCGTTGTCCAAAGCAAAGCCAGGTGACATCTTGTTAGATGGATTCTTTTGGGATCAAGAACAACGTCCCTTAGATCGAATGTCCATATTTAGTTGGTATTCGCCTCAGGCAGATACAAACTGATTATCTCCCACAAAAAGGGGGTATACCGACATCTTATGATGCACTTCTTTCTGAATTTTCTCAATCACGGATTGATCTTCAGGGTTCAGAATGACCTGATCCATCCAATCAACTACTTGCTCCATATCTGACTCTACCAAACCTCTAGTTGTAATTGCAGGTGTTCCAATTCTTATTCCCGAAGTAACGAAAGGTGATTGCGTATCAAAAGGGACCATGTTTTTGTTCACTGTTATTTCAGCAGCAACCAGAGAATTTTCAGCTTGCTTCCCCGTGATATTCTTGTTGCGCAGATCAATCAACATACAATGGTTGTCAGTACCTCCAGAGATCACGTGATAATCTCTTTTAACCAAAGCTTGAGCCATGGCCTGAGCATTTCTCATGACCTGCTCTCCATACACCTTGAACTGGGGGTGGAGTGATTCTCCAAAGGCCACTGCCTTTGCTGCGATCACATGTTCTAGAGGGCCACCTTGCATGCCCGGGAAAACCGCGCTATCAAGCAATGAAGAAAACATGCGTAACTTCCCTTTTGGAGTTTTAAGTCCGAACGGGTTTTCGAAATCCTCCCCAATCATAATGAGTCCCCCTCGTGGGCCACGTAAAGTTTTGTGTGTTGTGGTGGTCACCACATGGCAATGCTTCAGTGGATCATTTAGAAGTCCTGCTGCAATTAGTCCAGCTGGGTGCGAGACATCTGCCAGCAACAATGCTCCTACTTCATCTGCAATTTCTCGGAAACGCTGATAATCCCAATCTCTGGAATAAGCCGAAGCACCGCAGATTATCAACTTTGGTTTTTCTTCTTTCGCTTTTGCAGCCACGGTATCCATATTCACCCGGCCTGTTTCTTTATCTACTCCATAAAAAGTAGGACGGTATAGCTTACCGGAAAAATTCACGGAAGATCCATGTGTAAGGTGTCCACCATGACTTAAGTCAAACCCAAGAATAGTATCTCCCGGCTTCAGAAGAGCTAACATCACCGAAGCATTTGCATTGGCACCCGAGTGAGGTTGTACGTTTGCCCAAGAAGCTCCAAAAAGTTCTTTTACTCTATCAATAGCCAGTTGTTCTACTTGGTCTACAATTTCACAACCACCGTAATATCTTTTTCCCGGAAGGCCTTCTGCATATTTGTTTGTCAGCACAGACCCCATTGCTTCCATGACTTGTGAACTCACGAAGTTCTCCGAAGCAATCAATTCAACTCCGTTAGTTTGTCTGTTTTTCTCCTGTTGAATCAGGTCAAATATTATTTGGTCTCTCTGCATAACTGAAGGTGGGTTATTTTGGTAAACTGCCTGAATAGTTCAGCACTACTTTCTGATTGTAAAGTCCGTTGGTGAATTGAAAGGTTTGCTTCTCTTTGAATATACGTGAGTCCTTTTCAAAAAAGGATCTTACTATCTTAATTCGTTCTGTTCTGCCATTATATTCACAAGCATATTCAATCCTCATGGTAATTCCGGCATCTTTATGTTCTGAAATTGCGCTGTGCCATCCCTTAACTCTATAACGGGCAAAAATAATCAACCCGTTTTGGTTGTACAACTTTACCCACTGGCTCCGATTTCTATCCTGCAACATCAGCTCTTGTCCGGCTCCTGGCAGCACTTTTTCATCTCCTAGCTGTATATTGACATCTGAAATCGCAAGTGGGATCTGATACTGTGCTTGAACAGAAAAAGTACAGGCCAGAAGGAAAAAAGATAGAATTACACCGAAGATTTTCATGGCTCAAATAATTTTAATCAAATTTACTTCTTTCAAACAGACCACGTGCCCAGCGGGGTTATAAAAATTGACTTAATCTTCAAAATCTAAACCTATGAAATCATCGTTTCAGTATGTAATTATCGGAGCATTGTCTGCTCTTCTGATTGTGAGCTTATACTCTTTCAATCCGGCCGAGGCAAATTATGAGTATATGCAAATTTCGTCTGTGGAATCTATCATTCCGGGCGGCCTAGGAAGGTCCAGAATTCTCACCACAGACGAAAATGGTTCGCTTGTAGAAAAGGATTTGAAGAACTTCTACAGCATGGTAGGAATCAACTTTGGGAACATTCAAAACAATGACCGAGTAATCCTAGACCGTGTAAATGAATTTGTGGATGAAGGTTGGGATCTAATTCACGTCAACAGCGGTGTTCAAAGCCCTACTGATGGCGGAAAGCAAGGACTCTACTTAACGAGATATATTTTTAGACGAGCCAAGTAAATCATAAAACAAGTGAAAGAGCCGCATGAAAGTGCGGCTTTTATATTTCTCCTAATTGGCTTCGTTACCTTTGCACTGAATGAAGACACTTAAATACCTGCCCCTTTTTCTCATTGCGCTCTATGCAAGCACCTGTGCGCCGGGCAATCACTCAGAAGCAGATGATATGACACATGCACACACCAATGCGCTCATCCACGAAAGCAGTCCCTATTTGTTACAACACGCACACAATCCAGTTAACTGGTATCCGTGGGGAAAAGAAGCTTTTGAAAAAGCCGAGGCCGAAAACAAGCTTGTCCTAGTCAGTGTTGGTTACAGCGCATGTCATTGGTGCCATGTGATGGAGCGTGAAACGTTTGAAGACAGCACAGCAGCGGCGTACATGAATGAATATTTCATATGTATCAAAGTTGATCGTGAAGAAAGACCAGATGTGGATCAGGTCTATATGAATGCTGTTCAATTGATGACCCAAAGAGGCGGTTGGCCTTTGAACTGCTTCACTCTTGCAGACGGGAGACCTATCTATGGGGGCACCTATTTCCCTACCAAAGACTGGATGGATATTCTCAAAAATCTCAAAGGCTTAAAAGAACACGAGCCCAACAAACTTAAAGAATATGCTGCTAGGCTTACAGAAGGGATTCAACAAAGTGAGTTGATTCCAAAAAATGAAGACCCAAATGCTCTGGAAGCTGAGGTAGTTGATGACTTGGTTGAAAACTGGAAGAAGTATTGGGACACCAGAGAAGGAGGGCCAAATCGAGCGCCTAAATTCCCCATGCCGAATAACATAGATTTTCTGATGCATTATGGTGCATTGAAACGGAATAATGAGGTACTAGAATATGTAGAAACCACTCTTGATAAAATGGCCCGTGGAGGAATCTATGATCAGATAGGAGGTGGTTTTGCAAGGTATAGTACAGATGCATTGTGGAAAGTTCCTCACTTTGAAAAGATGTTATATGACAACGCTCAGTTGGTGATGTTGTATGCTGATGCTTATACCCTCACCGGTAAAAAAGAGTACAAAAGAACGGTTGAACAGACCCTTGAATTTATAGCGCGTGAAATGACCGCCGAAAACGGTGCTTTTTATAGTGCGTTAGATGCTGATAGTGAGGGAGAAGAAGGCAAATTCTATGTCTGGACAGAAGAGGAATTGAAGTCAATATTGGGCGATAATTTTGATTTCGCTAAGACCTACTTCAATGTCAATTCTCGAGGAAAATGGGAGCATGGCAATTATATTTTGCTACGGAATGGTTCTGATGAAGAGATGGCTGAAAAATTAGGCATGAGTGTGGAAAAAGTTTTGGCTAAAGCCGATGAAGTTTCTCAGCAACTTCTCCTCGTGCGAAGCACAAAAGAACGACCTGGACTAGATGACAAGACACTCACTTCTTGGAATGCGTTGATGATCCAGGGTTATGTAAGGGCTTATCGCCGACTTGGGAATGAGGCTTATCTCAATACTGCCACAAGTAGTATGAACTTCCTTTTGAAGCAACAAAAACAACCCAATGGAGCCCTTTTCCATAGCTATAAATCGGGCAAAAGTTCAATCAACGGATATCTCGAGGACTATTGTTTTATGAGTGAGGCTTGTATCGAATTGTATGAGGCCACTTTTGACGAAAAATGGTTGAAAGAAGCGGTAATTCTGGCGGAATATGCACGAGACCATTTTTATGATGAGGCATCTGGAATGTTTTGGTTCACTTCAGATTTGGACGATCCACTGATAGCCAGAAAGCAAGAAATAAATGACAATGTAATTCCTGCCTCCAACTCCAGTATGGCTAAAGTCCTGTTTCAATTGGGTACGCTGTATGATCGTGCCGAATTCACAAACATGAGCGATCAATTACTGCACAATGTCTATCCACATATGGACTATGGTCAGAGTTATTCCAATTGGGCAAAATTGGGTCTATGGAAAACCAGTGCCTACTATGAGGTGGCGATAACAGGCGGACAAAGTGCCCAAAAAAGAGTGGAAATGGACCAGCATTATTTACCAAACGCCATTTTATTAGGGGGTAAATCTGGAAAACTGCCTCTGCTGGACGGAAAATTTCTAGGAGAAACCACGTTGTTTGTATGTGAACACAAAACATGTCAGCTACCAGTTAATGAAACAGACGAGGCGCTTCGGCAAATGGGGTATTAGTATATGTCTTGGCGCATGTTTCTGCTCCACATCAAATGCTCAATTACTGGACAATACACGTGGGATGTTAGCTGTTGAGGATGTTATTTTCAATCAGGCATTTCTTTCTCGAAATGGTATTTCAGAAATTTCTGAGAAACATCAAATCAAACGTCCTGGAAAAGCAATTTCCAACAAATTGGACGCAGCTACTATGCGCTTTGATAGTCAAGGTTTGTTGACAGAGCATTTTCGAGTGAGCAGTTCATCTGGAGAGGCAGATACAATTCATCGGCGTTTTAGTTATACTGAAAACGGAATTGACCGTATTCTCAAAATTCAAGGTAACCAGTTTCATGAAGAGTTGATCTTAATCAAGAATGACACAGTTTACATTCGCAGTCATCGATTAACTGAAGCATCATATTCTGGCACAACTCCACAAGAATTGATTTGGCTTTATGATGAAAAACTGGCTATAGAAAAATCACAGAATCGCAGCATTTACACTCGTTACAACAACGAGGGACTTCCGTATTTGAAAACTGTAATAAGAAAGGATAGCAGCGGATTTTTATTGGAGGAAAATGAGCAGTTTCTTGTCACGCGGCAGCAGAAAACGACTTCATATCAGTATGAACGCTTTGGGCATATTTGGCAAAGACAAGTGCTATTCCCGAATGGAAAAAAGGAGCGTTGGGAATTCTTATATGACGACAGTTACAATGTCATAGAAGTGCAATATTATCGGAATGAAGAGCTTCTTACACGTATGGAATTTCTATACACGACAATGGGATTATTGGACGCCACATTGAAGCAACAGCAAGACACAAAGAATATCGATATTGTGAGGTATTCCTATAAATATCACCCTTCTAAAAACTAAAAATTATGCGCCTATTTCTTCGGATTCTGGTTGTCATCCTTTTGGCCATGCCCCTGATTATGCAAGGGCAAAAACGTCCTCCGAAACAAAAAAGCGCCAAAAAACAGGCAAAAGAGCAAGTAGATGCCCAATCAAGTAATAAAGCAGAACTCAATCAGAAGTTAAATAAAGCACAAACGCATCATCTTGATATTCAGGACAAAAAGACCCGAAAGCGCATGCGCAAGAATGCAAGGATGAGAAAAAAGGCGCAAAAGGGAAGGAGTATCCCATTTTATAAGCGGTGGTTCCATCGCGACAAATTCAAATCGTAGTCTATTGAGTTAGACCTGTATAGTTTTTGGCACCTTTCATCGCTGTGTATGTAGAATGGTAAGGTTGTACGCTTATCTTTGAGCCACTTGTTACAAAAAATTTGGGAAATCAAATGCTAACAAGTAGCTTTGAATCCATTGTTAAATCAATGAATTCATGATGTGATTGGGTTTTGAATACTGAAATTTTAATTTCTATATTTATGCCCGTTTGTTGAGAAATAGTACGTAATCCAAAGCCAAAACTCTATGTCACGTAAGAACTACGTTGTACTCTTGCTGGCCCTTCTCTTTGCCCCGGTAGCTTTTTCACAAGCTTCATCGGGCACATTGAAAGGGAAGGTAACCGATGCTGAATCCGGAGAACCACTTCCATTTGTGAATGTGGTCGTTTTCTTGAATGGAAATCAAGTAACAGGAGGAAATACCAATTTTGATGGTGAATACACCATTAAACCGATTGCTCCAGGTGATTATGATATCCTTTACAGTTTTGTGGGATATCAAACACAACGCCAAACCGGTGTAAAAATTTCGTCTAACAAGATCTCATTTGCCAATGCAAAACTATTATCAGGTGTACAGCTGGATGAAGTTGAGGTAATTGCATATGACGTTCCTCTTATCGATAAAGATGGAGGTGCATCAGGTGGGACTGTAACCAGAGAGGACATTGATAAGCTTCCTGGACGATCAGCCGCTTCGATTGCTTCTACGGTAGCTGGAGTTGGAACTGCAGGCACAGGCGGTGGAATTTCCATTCGTGGAGCAAGACCAAACTCTACTTGGGTTTACATTGACGGTATCAAGGTGCGTGGTTCAAGCGCTCTTCCAAAATCAGCGATTGAAGAAGTATCGGTACTTACTGGAGGTATCCCTGCAAATATTGGGGATGCTACTGGAGGGGTCATCAATATCTCTCTGCGTAACTCTTCATCTAAATGGTTTGGGGGAATAGAACTTTTAACATCAGGAATTCCATCAGGAGAAACTGCGGTTGGGCTTGACCGTTATGGTTACAACTTGATTGAAGGATCGCTTTCTGGTCCGCTCATGTTCAGCAAAGACGCAGATGGCAATCGTGTTCGCCCATTATTGGGAATGTTCTTGTCTGGAAACTTGACAAATGTGGTTGATTCGCGTCCAACTTTTGGAGGAGTTTACCATATCACTGATGAAGCGCGTGCAGGCATCATTGCAAATCCATTACGTCAAAACATTGCTTCTGACGGAACGGTTAACGGTGCTCTTTACAATGCTGATTTCCTAACTGAAAATGATTTTGAAAAGATTCCTACTCGATTGAATGTTGGGTCAACCAGCGCAAATCTTGTGGCAAAAATTGACGTGAATACTTCTTCAACAATGAGTTTGACTTTTGGAGCAACTGGTGCTTTTAATCGCTACCGTGCTTTTGACTATTCTCGTATGTTGATGAACTCTGATAACAACGATCAGATCACGGATGTTGACTGGCGAGCTTATGCAAAGTTTTCTCAAAGATTCGTCAGTGACGAAAATGAGGACGCTGCTTCGGCAAACACCTTAAAGAATGTCTATTACTCTGTAATGATTGACTATAGCCAATCATATTCTAAAAGAGAAGATGAAACTCACCAGGATGATTATTTCAAATATGGTCATGTGGGAACATTTGATGTGTTGACTCAAAACTCATATGAGCCAACCTTCAATGACAACGGTGGCTTTTCATACGTTCATAACGGATGGGAAGATACCTTGGTGACATTCACACCTTCTTCATTCAACCCTGAACTAGCTGCGATCAACAATCAATACTTTGGATTGTTTGATTATGCGCCTTACGATTCTGAAGACCAAGGGCCTTATTCAAACTTGTTGCAGGTACAAAATGGTAACGCAATATTAAATGGTCAGGCGCCACCTAATACTTACAACTTATGGGACTATGCTGGTTCTCAAGGGAATAA
>CAZKMC010000034.1:0-4360 GCA_964553485.1 uncultured Comamonadaceae bacterium | reverse complement strand
AGGGAATAATTACAGCATTACGGATAATACTCAATTCCGTATCTCTGCTTCTGGTTCTGGGGATATTGGTGACCACGCTTTACAAGTAGGTTTCGAATATGAGCAAAGAAAAGATGCATACTTTACAGTTGCACCATTAGGTTTATGGACGCTAGCACGACTATACACAAATAGCCACATTAAGCAAATTGACACTACTGATTTTACGGTTACAAATCAAGGGACTGATTTTTATATCACCTATGATAGGTTGATTGGAGATGGCCAATTTGAATTCGACCGCAATTTAAGAGCTGCGTTGGGCTTAGACCCTAACGGAAATGATTTCATCAATGTAGATGGATTGAGCCCTGAGACATTTACTTTGGACATGTTTGGTGCAGATGACCTTTTGAACCAAGGAAATAGTTTAGTAAACTACTCTGGTTTTGATCCATACGGGAACAAATTAAAAGGAAGCAAACCGACCATCGAAGACTTCTTCAATGACACCAATGAAAACGGCTTCAGAACTCGTCCGATCGGGGCATACGAGCCAATCTACATTTCTGGATATGTGATGGACAAGTTTGCATTTGACGACATCATCTTTAACGTTGGTGTGCGTATTGACAGGTTCGATGCAAACCAGAAAGTATTGAAGGACCCATATGTAGTAGGAGAAGCCTACACATATGGTGATTTGAAAGGTGGACTAATCAATCAATTTGACGGAGTAGTTGTTCCTTCAAATATTGGAGATGACTTTGTGGTCTATGTGGATGACTTGGATAATCCAAGTGCTATCTTGGGTTTTCGTGATGGTGATACATGGTTCAATGCAGATGGTGCAGAAATTACAGATCCAGAATTGATTGCATCAAATTCAGGCAAGCCGGCTCCATATCTCGTTGGAGATCCTGACGCTGATTTGTCAAGCTCTGCCTTTAAGGATTATGAGCCACAGGTAAACATCATGCCTCGTGTTGCTTTCTCTTTCCCTATTTCTGATGAGGCATTGTTCTTTGCCCACTATGACATCCTTACGCAGCGTCCGACAAGCAGCAACCAATTTAATCCGGTCGATTACTTGTTCATTCAAAACGGAAATAGCTTCATCTCAAATCCAAACTTGAAGCCATCGAAGACAATCGATTATGAGCTTGGTTTCCAGCAGGTATTGACCCGTACTTCTTCTTTGAAAATCTCGGCCTTCTACAAGGAGCTCCGCGACATGATTCAGGTGCGCAGCTTCACAGGTTCTTATCCAAGTGATTATCGTGCTTTTGGAAACCTCGATTTCGGTACAGTAAAAGGATTGACAGTTTCATACGACTTACGTAGAACAGGCAACATTCGAATGAATGCTTCCTATACTATGCAGTTTGCTGATGGAACCGGTTCTACCACTCAAACAGCACTTGCTTTGATCAATGCTGGTCTTCCAAACCTACGTACAGTTGCTCCATTTGATTATGATCAACGTCACAGAATTGTAGCTAACATCGATTACCGCTATGGTGATGGAAAAGACTACAATGGTCCGGTTTGGTTTGACAAGCAAATATTTGCAAATACCGGTGTTAATATGATTGCCAATTTGGGGTCAGGAACGCCTTATACAGCAAGTACTATTGCAACTCCAATTACAGGTGAGATTTCACCAAGTACAGAAGGCTCAATTAACGGTAGCCGACTTCCGTGGCAGTTTACACTTGACTTGAACATTGATAAAAACTTCCTATTGAACTTTGGTGGTGAGGGCGAGAAAGCTAAAACAGCCAACTTGAACATCTACCTGTGGATTTCAAACGCGCTTAACACGCAAAACATCAACAGCGTTTATCGCTTTACTGGTGTATCGGATGATGATGGATATCTTGCAGCTGCACAATATCAGCCGCAGATTAATTCACAGAATTCGCCTACCTCTTTTGCGAACTACTATAGCATGTATGTAGACAATCCATTTAACCTTGGATTACCTCGTACGATTCGTCTAGGTGTTAAACTAGACTTCTAATAAGGAACATTGAACATGAACATTCGACCAACGATAATACTCATGATGTCATTTAAAAAAATCAGTCTTATTGCCTTAATGGCTGTACTCGCCATGCCTGCAATGGCATACAAATACACTGGTGTGCTTGTAGATGGTGGTGGTGAGGATGATGACTCTCGTGCTGCTGCATGTGCACCGGCAACTGCCCTCCGCGATTTGGAGTGGAACAATGTGCGCGCCTTGATTGAAACAGGAGGCTCTCTTTGGCAAAATCGTGCCACTAGCAGCGCTGCCTATGAGGTACCTAAAGGCGGAGGTGTTTCAGCATTGTATGCAGGGGCACTATGGATGGGAGGAATCTCTCCTGATCAACAATTGAAATTAGCTGCAATTACTTTTCGTCAAAACGGCAATGACTTTTGGACTGGACCCTTGACAAATGATGGGGCTGCAGAAATTGATGAGGCAACTTGTGAGCAGTATGACAAGTTCTTTGTAACCACAAGGGCTGAATCTGAAAGACACCGTCAATATTTTGACTGTATAGCAGACCCTGATTGTGAACTAGGTGATGTTGGTCTAGAAGGCTATGTGGTTCCTTCACATTTTTACGATTATCCAGCTCACGGAAACACTTCATTGAATCAAGATTTTTACTTGGCTCCATTTTATGATTACGATGGAAACGGGTTTTATGATCCAAACGCAGGTGATTACCCTTGGTATGACTTTTTGAGAGAAATTGATTGTGCAGAGAAAAGGCGTGAGGATGTGGTGCCACTTTTTGGTGACCGCACGTTCTATTGGATCTTTAATGACAAAGGAAATGTCCACTCTGAGTCACAGGGTGAACCAATTGGAATGGAGATTAGAGCTCAAGCTTTTGCTTTTTCTACCAATGATGAAGTCAACAACATGACTTTTTACAACTATGTACTGATCAATCAGGGAACTCAAACTTTGGGGTCCACTTATTTCGGGACATGGGTTGATGCCGATGTTGGAACTGCAACCGACGATTATGTGGGTTGTGATGTGCAACGTGGATTAGGTTATGCGTACAATGGTGATGCTTTTGACGAACAGTCTAGTTCTTCAAATGGATATGGTGAAAATCCTCCTGCAATTGGAGTTGACTTCTTTGAAGGACCTTATCAGGATGAGGATCAAATTGATAACCCACTTACTCTGGATTTTAGCGATGCTCAGGATTCTTTGGGTATTCCTTACCAAGGAATTGGAATTGGATATGGCGATGATGTAATTGATAACGAGCGTTTCGGAATGCGTCGATTTGTTTATTACAACAACTCCAGTAACCCAATCAACGGAGAACCTACCACTCCGCTCCACTACTATAACTACATGAATGGTATTTGGAAAAATGGTCAGAAAATGGCTTATGGAGGTGACGGAGTAACTCCAGGATCAGGCGCAAATCTGGATATCCCTGCTGATTATATGTTCCCGGGTGATACAGATCCAAATTCATGGGGTACTCAAGGGATTTCAGTTGATCCATGGACGGAGCAAACTAGTGGCAATCCGCCTGCTGACCGTCGTTTCATTCAGGCTGCTGGACCATTTACACTAGAACCAGGTGACTACAACAACATTACTGTTGGGGTAGTATATGGTCGTGCATCCGGTGGAGATCCATTTGAGTCAGTAAAATTAATGCGATTAGCAGATGACAAGGCCCAAGCTTTGTTCGACAATTGTTTTGAACTTGTTTCTGGTCCAGATGCTCCAGACATTACTATTCAGGAGCTTGATAAGGAGTTGATTCTTTATTTAACTAATGAGAATCCTATTTCAAACAACTTCAAAGAAGAGTACCAGCAATTTGATCCAGGTATTCCTGCAGTTCTAGAAGATGATACTCAATTAGATACACTACAACGTTCTTATACTTTCCAGGGATATCAAATTTATCAAGTTGCAAATGAGCAGGTATCGCCTGCCGATTTGGAGGACATAGACTTGGCTCGTTTAATCTTCACAGTAGACATTAAAGACACTATTGAAAACATCATCAACTATGAATTTGATGCTGAAATGGGTCTGCCTGTTCCTGTGTTGAAAGCACAAGGTCCAAATGAAGGAATTGCACATAGCTTCCAGATTTTAGATGATGCATTTGCACAAGGGGACAACCGATTAATCAATCACAAGACGTATTACTTCATAGCAATTGGCTACGGGTATAACAAATACGCTAACTACAATCCATTGCAGAGAACTGGACAAGACGTTCAATATCTCGGTTCACGTAAGGCAGCTGTTGGTTCTATTCGAAGCTATAACGGTATCCCTCACAGCCCAACCCCAGAAGCCGGCGGAACGGTTACTTCTGCCAAGTATGGCGATGGAGTT
>CAZKMC010000033.1:12874-15674 GCA_964553485.1 uncultured Comamonadaceae bacterium | reverse complement strand
GAGAGCCAGGTACACAGTTGACACTTCGTACTTTCCACGTTGGGGGTACTGCTGCAAATATTGCAGATGCCAACAACATTGCTGCTCGTTATAGCGGAATTCTAGAATTGGAAGAGCTACGAACAGTGGATCGTGCCTTGGATGATGGAACACTTCAGCCAATTGTAGTTTCCCGTTCTAGTGAATACAAAATCATCGATAAGGAAACAGGAGTGATTCTTTCTACAAACAACATCCCATACGGGTCTTTGTTGATGGTGAAAAATGGCTCCAAACTTAAAAAAGGAGATATCATTTGTACTTGGGATCCATATAACTCAGTAATCATCAGTGAAGCTGATGGAAAAGTTGAGTTTGACGCGGTGGAAGAGGGTATGACTTTTCGAATCGAACATGATGAGCAGACTGGTTTCCGTGAAATGGTAATTACTGAAACAAAGGATAAGAAGAAGAACCCTGCTATTTTGATCATGAAAGGCAAGGATGCTCTTAAAACTTATTCTTTACCTGTGGGCGCTCACGTTTCAGTTACCGAAGGAGATAAAGTTGGACAGGGACAGATTTTGGCAAAAATTCCTCGTATCGCTGGTAAGTCCGGAGATATTACTGGAGGTTTGCCGCGTGTAACAGAGCTATTTGAAGCACGTAATCCTTCTAACCCTGCTGTTGTTTCTGAAATTGATGGTATCGTTTCTTATGGTAAGATCAAGCGTGGTAATCGCGAGATTATCGTAGAGACTAAAACCGGCGAAAAGAAGAAGTACCTAGTAAACCTTTCTAAGCACATTCTGGTTCAGGAAAATGACTATGTACGTGCTGGAATGCAGCTTTCTGATGGAGCTGTAACTCCTGCAGATATTCTTGAAATTGAAGGTCCAACCTCGGTTCAGGAATATCTTGTGAATGAGATCCAAGAAGTATATCGTTTGCAAGGGGTGAAGATCAACGACAAACACTTTGAAGTGATCGTGCGCCAGATGATGAAGAAAGTAGTCATTGAAGATCCAGGTGATACTCGTTTCCTTGAAAAGCAGTCTGTAGAAAAGACTGAGTTTATGGAAGAGAACGATCATGTATTTGGAAAAGTGGTGGTTACAGAGGCAGGTGAATCAGATAACTTCAAGAGTGGAATGATTATCAGCGCTCGTAAATTGCGTGATGAGAACTCAACTCTTCGACGTAAGGATAAGCAGTTGGTTGAAGCTCGTGAGGCGATTGCCGCTACTTCTCGACCATTGCTTCAGGGTATCACACGTGCATCCCTTCAAACAAAGTCGTTTATTTCGGCAGCGTCCTTCCAGGAAACTACTAAAGTCTTAAATGAGGCTGCCGTTAGCGGAAAGGTTGATCACTTGCTTGGACTAAAAGAAAACGTAATTGTTGGACACTTGATTCCAGCAGGTACAGGTATGAGAAGGTTCGAGAATGTAGTTGTTGGCTCTCAAGAAGAGTACGACAAGCTCATGTCAGAAAAGAAACAAGAGGTTGTGAGCTAAGACACAGAATAACCACTTGATGAGATATTAAAAAACCCGGTAGATTTCTACCGGGTTTTTTTATGTCCTATATTTTTTGTCTAATCTAATCAATGGTCTTTTTTGTCACAGCCTTTTCAGCTCCATTTTTAGAACGTGCTGCTACTAGTTCACCAGGATAACCAAAGAGCTTTTTCTCTTTGATAATAGTATCGACGTAAGTAGGTACCATGTGTTCCCAACCTGGCTCTCCATCACGTATCATTTTAAGACAATCTCTGGAGTAGATATCCATTATCTTCGGATTAGCATCCATGATGTCGACAATACGTTTATTGAAGGTCAAATAATCAAACAAGGGCTTCAACCTCGGATGGATTGGAGCTGTGTCTGAATGTATGAGTTCCTTTTTGCCTTCTTCTTTCATTGGGTAGAGATAAATCTTCAAATCCCGTGAGAAGAGAATTCCAAAAGCCTCCAAAATCCCACCATTCAAATCGCGGTAGTATTTCTCATTGAAAACCTCAATTAAGTTGGCCGTACCCATGATGACACCCATTCTTTTTTTGGTGTATCGACTGAAATACTCTACTAATTTGTAGTACTTCTGATAATTGGATATCAATACTGTTTGTCCAAGTGAGCATAAAATGTCTGCCCTATCTAAGAAATCTTTCTCGTCAATATCTCCCTCTGCTTTCAAGTTGTTCAAGGTGATTTCAAACAATACTTGAATATTTTCAGGGTCCACCTTACGCTCAGCTTCAAACATCTTGAAGCCTTTCATTATCATGTCGATGTTTACTTTGGTTACAGGTCTGAAACTTCCTCGTATGGCGAGAATGTTCTTTTTGTAAAGTACATCGGCCGCCTGAAGATTTCTGCCGTCTGGAGAGAATATCACAGCATCCGTCATTCCGTGCTTGACAAGCTGCAATGAAAGAAGCCTGTTGTCCACATCCTCGAAATCCGGACCGTTCATCTGAATCATGTCGATTTCAATCTGATCGCGCGTGAGGTTGTCATATAACGAGAGCAAGAGGTCGTTTGCTTTTTTGTAAAAGAAGAAACAACCGTAAATCAAATTCACCCCTAAAGTACCCACTGATGCTTGTTGAAGCAAGGCATCATTTTCATGAAAGCGAACGTGAAGAATGACAGTATTTGGCTCTTTTCCAGGTTCCGTTTGAAACTTGAATCCAAACCAACCATGACCCTGTATCGTCTTGTGAAAGTTGATAGTTGACACTGTATTGGCAAATGCAAAAAATTTCTTTGTGGAATGAGTTTCACGATCTAACCGGTCTTCGATGAGATTGTATTCA
>CAZKMC010000033.1:1201-12864 GCA_964553485.1 uncultured Comamonadaceae bacterium | reverse complement strand
CGAATACCCATCCACCCATGGCCTTTGAAGGTTTTGGTAAAGTTGATCGTAGCAACCGTATTTGCATAGGCAAAGTACGTCTTGTTTGGATGTAGATTTCGATCTAAGCGCTTCTCGATGAGATTGTATTCATGCCTTAGCATATTTTTCAGCCTGGACTTACAAACATATCGGCCTTTAGACTCCTGGCCATAGATGGCATCTGAGAAATCCTTGTCGTAGGCAGAGATGGTTTTTGCAATAGTGCCAGAGGCCCCACCAGCTCGAAAAAAATGTCGCACAACTTCCTGACCAGCACCAATTTCAGCAAAGGTGCCATAGATGTCTTGATTCATGTTAATGCGCAGTGCCTTTTGATTCGCACTTAATACAACTCGGTTTAGTTCCAAGATTTCTCAATAATAGGATGGACTGCAAAGTTAACTGCTATATACAAGTTCAACAAAGAGTTGACCAAATGTATATTAGAATCTACGTAAAGTAGCATCTTTCGTTACTCAATTCATATGCCATCTGTAAGATGTGCTTGCTGGTGACTACTATTTGTACCTTTGTGGGCCATGAAAAAACTTCAGGTAACTGTACTAGGTTCGGGAACATCCCAGGGAGTTCCCGTAATTGCATGTGAATGTGAGGTTTGTCGTTCTTCCAACATGAAAGACAAGCGGCTTCGTTCATCCATTTTACTTTCCAAAGGAGGTCAAAATGTGGTTATTGACACCGGGCCGGATTTCAGACAGCAAATGTTAGTCAACAATGTCAAAACACTCGATGCTGTTGTCTTTACACACGAGCATAAAGATCATGTGGCAGGAATGGACGATATCCGTGCTTATAACTTCAAACAAAAAACTGACATGGATGTTTTCGCCACACCTGAGGTTCAGAATGCTCTTCGTCGGGATTTTCATTACGTCTTTAACCAGAACAAGTATCCTGGGGTTCCTCAAGTCAGACTACATACGATCTCAGACCAGCCATTTGAAGCAGGCAATATGATATGGACCCCCATTGATGTCATGCATTACAAAATGCCAGTCAAGGCTTTTAGGATAGATGACTTCACCTATGTCACTGATGCTAATTCCATTTCTCCATCTGAAATGGAAAAGATCAAGGGCACAAAATATCTGATCATTAACTCTCTCCGGAAGTCCAAGCACATCTCCCATTTTAATTTGGAAGAAGCATTGGAAGTAATTAGTGAAATTGCGCCTAAGAAAGCCTGGTTGACACACATAAGCCACCTAATGGGAGCTCATGATGAAGTGAGCGCATTATTGCCCGAAGGAGTAGAATGAGCCTTTGATGGTTTAACTTTTGACTGTATTTGAATCTTTCAATATGACGCGAATAGCCTATTATCTTGTTCTCAAACCCCTGTCTCTGCTCCCATTTTTTATTTTAAACAGAATTGCTGATCTGTTTTACCTGGTCTTTTTGACGGTTTTCCAATACAGACGAAAAGTGGTAATGGATAATCTAACAGGGTGCTTTCCAGAAAAAGATGAAAAGGAACTCAAAAAAATCGCATGTAAATTCTACCGGCATTTTGCAGATATGATTGTTGAAAGTGTTAAGAATTTCAGCATCTCCAAAGAAGGTGCAATGAAAATGATGAAAAACATCAATTCCGAAATCCTGCACGAGCTCCAAAA
Organism: uncultured Comamonadaceae bacterium; assembly: GCA_964553485.1. Classification (GTDB taxonomy): domain Bacteria; phylum Bacteroidota; class Bacteroidia; order Flavobacteriales_D; family Sanyastnellaceae; genus CAZKMC01. Next base: position 11,206 of record CAZKMC010000033.1, on the reverse strand, counting down.
AGAAGGAAAAAGCATCGCTATTTGTGGAGGACATTATGCCAATTGGGAATTATATGCAATGGTAGGAGGACAGCACGTGCCCATGTTCACGCTGGGGATCTATAAAAAAATCAAGGACAAGTTTCTGGATCAGAAGATGCAGGAGTCCCGAGGCAAGTACGGAATGAATCTGATTGCAACAGTGGAAGCTACAGAATGGCTAAAGACGAATAGAGATCTTCAAAAAGCGGTAATCTATGCATTTGACCAATCTCCCGCTAACCCTGCAAAAGCACATTGGATGACTTTTTTAGGACGAGATACTCCTGTTTACTTTGGGCCAGAAAAGCATGCCAATGAATTCAATATGGCTGTAGTTTTTGGCCATTTCCAGAAACTGGGGAGAAATCAGTATGCGATCGAATATGAACTGATTACCAAAGATCCTTCTGAACTGGCACATGGCGAGCTCACAGAAATCATGATGCGAAAATTAGAAGCCGATATCATTGCTGAACCGGCTTACTGGTTATGGACGCATAAGCGTTGGAAACACGAGAAAAAACGGGCCCAATTTGATCCCAATATGAAAGCTCAAGATGAAGTGGCTCAGAACTAAGCCGTTTCTAAACCTATACGGAACCAATCCATGGAAAATCTACCCCCACTCGCTGAAAGAATGCGTCCCAAGTCTTTGGATGACTACCTGGGGCAACAGCATCTTGTTGGAGAAGGGTCCGTCCTGCGCAAAGTGATTCAAGCGGGAAATATCCCGTCCATGATTTTCTGGGGGCCTCCAGGAGTTGGGAAAACTACGCTAGCAACGATCATCTCAAACGAAATAAAACAACCTTTCTATACCCTTAGTGCAATCAACAGTGGGGTAAAGGACATTCGCGAAGTGATTGATCAGGTCAAGCGAAGCGGCATGTTTGGAGGGAAGGCAATCTTATTTATTGATGAGATTCACCGTTTCTCTAAAAGTCAACAGGATAGTCTGCTGGGCGCCGTAGAGAAAGGACTTGTGACCCTGGTTGGCGCCACCACAGAGAACCCATCCTTTGAGGTTATTCCCGCTTTGCTCAGTCGGTGCCAAGTGTACATCATGAAACACTTCGCCAAAGAGGATTTGGTTGAGTTGCTACACAAAGCAATTAGGGAGGATGAGAACCTTGCAAAACGCACGATCAAGATCGAAGAGGAAGAGGCTCTTTTGCGCTTGAGCGGAGGTGATGCCAGAAAGCTGCTCAACGTGCTAGAATTAGTGGTGAATGCCGTTTCAGATCAAGAAGTCGTCATTACCAATGATATGGTCATGTCCGCTGTGCAGGAGAACATCGCCATCTATGACAAGAATGGCGAGATGCATTTTGATATCATCTCGGCCTTCATCAAATCCATTAGAGGAAGTGATCCAAATGCGGCAGTGTACTATTTAGCGAGGATGGTAGAAGGTGGGGAGGACCCTAAATTTATTGCACGCAGACTCATTATTCTGGCTTCTGAAGACATTGGAAATGCAAATCCAACCGCATTGGTCATAGCCACATCCAGTTTCAATGCTGTGGAGCGCATAGGTTGGCCTGAGTCCAGAATTATTCTATCTCAGTGTGTTACCTATTTGGCTAGTTCTCCTAAGAGTAACGCGGCTTATAAGGCCATTGGAGATGCACAACAGAAGGTCCGTGATACCGGAAATTTACCTGTTCCCCTGGCTATCCGAAATGCGCCAACCAGGTTGATGAAGGACATTGGATATGGACAGAATTATGCCTACAGCCATGATTTTGAGGGCAATTTCAAGAAGCAGGAATTTTTGCCGGATGAGATTAAAGGCACGCGTTTTTATGAACCGGGCAACAATCAAAGAGAGAATAATCTGAGGGCCTATTTGAAGAATCTCTGGGGAGATAAGTATGGTTATTGATTGCGCATAGCGCGAGGAAGCTTCATTACTTTTCTTTATTCACAAACAGCTTCTGCACATACACATTCTCGTCCTGAATGAGCTGAACCAGATAGTTTCCCGATGCCAACCCTAAGTCGTTTAGTTCTATCGAAACAATACCAATTCCTTTGTGGACATACCCGCATTTTTCCTCGAACACCAATTGTCCGCGAGAATTATATATATAAAGGATAGGGATCTCCTCTGAACTCGAGTGCCACTCCAGTTGAACAAAATTATTGGCTGGATTTGGAAACACTGTCAGTGGCAATACATTTCCTTGTGTTCCTGAATTCAGAATTTTATCTGCAATCCAAAAATCAGGTATGCCATACCCCATGCTGTCATTGGGGTTGGTGAAAAGAGAGGCGCTTTCTTGAATGGCCCTTATGATGTCCATGTTCTTCTTTTCAGGATGTGCTTGCCACAAACAGGCAGTCATGCCACAAAGTATTGGAGATGAAAAAGAAGTGCCATTCCCGGTCCGAATGGTACTGTCTGAGTTGGCAAAAGCAGAACCTTGCCCCAAGGTCATCACATCTGGCTTTACACGTCCGTCTGCTGTAGGACCAAAAGAACTAAAAAAGGCATGAATACCTTCAGTATTTATAGCGCCTGCTGTTAATACGCTATCGGCATCTGCAGGAGCTGTAATATAATGCCAAGGACTACTTCCGCTATTTCCTGCGCTGGTAACTACAAGAATTCCCTTGGAGGCGGCAAGGTCGGCTGCTCTAGTTATGACAGTGGTATTCCCATCCATGTCTTCATATGCATGGTCCTGGAGTGGGTCATCAAACAGACTGTATCCCAAGGAGGAATTAATGAGATCGACCCCAAGACTATCAGCTCTTTCTGCCGCTACTGCCCAATTGTCTTCTTCTAGTAAGGTCTCAGAATCCCCATCTTCTGTACGAAACAGGTAAAAGGACGCCTCGTATGAAGTGCCTAGCAATGAGTCTGGCAAATAGCCTCCCATGGTACTCAGCACATACATTCCGTGATTGTGGTGGTAGATGTATCCATCTCCATCTACAAAATCATGCACTCCCAATATTCTATTTTCATCCCAAAGTCTTTTAAAAATGGGAAGGTGATCTACGTGTGCAAAGCCTGCATCTAAGACGGCTATTTGCATCCCTTCGCCATGGTTCCCCATGTAATGAAGTGGGAGGCCATTAATTTGGTCAATTTGTGTAAACCCTTGTCCGTAAGGATCCTTCAAGAGAGAAAAGCTACTCTCCTCGCGCGGTAGCGCAGAACCTTCATATTCACCCTTTACTACACGCACGTTTCTGACTTGTGCTACAAAAGGCAATGCTGAGATTTGGTCAAGGACGGTGCTGTCTTCTGTGAAAATTGTAACTGAATTGAACCATCTACTCCGATGAATCAATTGGATATTTTCAATTTCTGCCACCGCGGCTACATAAGCCGGGTCAACAGGTAAGTCGCTATCATTTAGTTGAATACCTTGATTTGATCGTCTGGACAAGGCTCTGGACGTAAGAAATTCTTCTGGAGTATCAAGTGAGTACGGCGTGTTGGATTTGTCTGAAAATTCAACCCAATATTTATTTGGAGCAATTTGAGCGTCTGTGGAAACTGCCGATACAATGAGGAGGATGAGTAAGATATTTTTCATTCGAACTCTCCTTGATCAATCATCCACATAGTCATATCTACGCCGGTGATTTGCTGATCTTGAAAATTCAAGTCCATGAGTCGTTTGTGTACGAGGCCAATACCTTTTGCGTAATATTCATAAGCCTCTTCCTGATCCACCAGGTTGATATTATTGCGTTGTTGCACCTTGAGTGTGTTGGGGAAAGTCAATCCCTCATATTCAAAAGGCTCTGTAATTTCCTGATATTCATATTCCCAAGTATCCATTGAATTGTAGGCATTTCCGTCCCAAGTAGCATCTGGACTTACAGGAAAAACCAGCCGAACGAATCTTTGGTTTTCTTCAATTCTTTCTGCGGTAGTGGTGGTGCGTTTTTGAGACCAAACATCCTTGAGGATCCATGGCTCATCCGCTGAGGTTCTTTTGTAACGTTCAATACGCACCGCAGCCTGGCCTTCTCCATCTACAAAATCCTCTGCATATTCTTCTCGCAGGAAAAAATGTGTAGTGTCATTTTCTGCACTATAATGAATACTGTCTACTTCGTATTCAATATACTTGCCGGAGATGTTAGGGAAATATTCATAGCCTAGATCAATGGCTGAAACATCAGGTTCATTTTTCTTGCATGCCATGAGTATCAAGGACGCGCTTAAGGCAAATAAGAATACAAACTTCAGTTTCATTTTTCTACAGTTGATTGCAATTCTCCGTTGATGTAGGTCTCGATTTTGATGACTCGTCCATCTTCATTGTAGGTAGTCACCTCACCTTCGAGTTGTCCTTTGAAATAATCTCCTTCTCTCTCTACTTGCGTGTTGATCAGTTTTTCTTTCATTTGGATTCCTCCACCGGGAATAGGATCTTCAAGAGGGACTCTGATCCACTCTCCTTTGTCATACCATTCTGTAAAAGGGCCGTTCTTTTTGCCGTCTTCAAATATGTATTGAGACATAGGGATTCCATTGTCGTAGTAATCGATGAACTCCCCATTTTCTCTTTTCTCAGCAATCTTTTTTCCCAATTTGTATTTGGTAGTGATCTCGATATCCCCACCTGTTGTAAATTTTATCCAAACTCCGTCTTTGAGTCCTTTTTCATAGGCACCTTGAATCAGCATGACACCGTTTGGATGATAGTATTTTACGGCTCCATGGAAATTGCCCATTGCGCTACTTCCTTCTGCTTTTGTTTTGCCGTCTTCAAAATATTCCTTCCAGTCTCCGTCTTTTTCACCTTGGTTGTAGCTAACTTGTTCTAAGACTTTGCCATTGCTGTAGTATCGGGTTGCAGGACCATGAAGAACTCCCATGGCGTATGTTTCGCCTGCCCTCAGGGATCCGTCTGGATTGTAGAGTTTCCAAGTTCCATCTTTGACTTTGTCAAGTTCTCCTTCGACTGTGGCTTGTTTGTAATGCCCCTCGCTTATGAGCATTCCAGTTGTATAAAAATTGGAAGCGTGCATGTGTTTTTTGCCATCCAAATGATTGACGGTAGACATCAATTCGCCGGTTTCATAATAGAAATGGAAGATTCCTTTGGGCTCATTGTTTTCATATTGACCGAGATAATAGATGGTGCCATCATCATAGACTCTGACCCATGAGCCTTGCCTACTTCCTTTAGCATCTACCACATTGTAGTCTTTCCCAGCTACCCCATCAGGGAACTTCGGGTTTTGAGGCTGCGCTTGTACTGATAGCGATGTAAATGCAGCGAATAATAGGCCGCAGATAAGTGTATGCAATTGAGTCTTTGTCATTCGTATTCGAATTTAGGCAAATTGAGAAGGATAAACGGATTGAAAACGGTGATTTCTAAACAAAAATTGTTTTGTAATTTCGCGGAGGCAATAGGTGCTTTACCGATTGTTGAGCGATCGAATATTTTAATTCTTAATTCCATACCACATGAAAGTCACCGTCGTAGGAGCCGGTAATGTTGGCGCCACTTGCGCTAATGTGTTAGCTACACGCGAGGTAGTAAATGAAGTGGTTTTGTTGGACATCAAGGACGGCTATGCTGAAGGCAAAGCACTTGATATCTGGGAAACTTCTCCAATTAACCTCTATGACACCCGCACCGTGGGGTCAACCAATGATTATACCAAAACTGCTGGTTCAGAAGTAGTAGTCATTACTTCTGGCTTGCCGAGGAAACCAGGCATGAGCCGCGATGACTTGATTGCGACCAATGCTAACATCGTGAAAACGGTAACAGAGAATGTGGTAAAGCACAGTCCAGACGCAAAAATCATCGTTGTTTCAAATCCTTTGGATGTGATGACCTATTGTGCTTATCTCACTGCCAAAATTGATCCAAGCAAAGTGTTTGGAATGGCTGGGGTTCTGGATACAGCACGCTACCGTTCGTTTCTTGCATTGGAATTGAATGTATCTCCAAAAGATATCCAGGCAGTATTAATGGGTGGACATGGTGATACCATGGTTCCACTTCCACGTTACACCACAGTAGGAGGAATTCCTGTTACTGAGTTGATCGATGCTGACAAATTGGAAGCGATTGTTCAACGCACCAAAAAAGGTGGTGGTGAAATCGTAAATCTTCTTGGCACTAGCGCTTGGTACGCTCCAGGAGCTGCTGCTGCTCAAATGGTTGAAGCCATTGTGAAAGATCAGAAACGAATATTCCCTGTCTGTGCTTGGTTAAATGGAGAGTATGGTTTGAGTAATCTCTACCTCGGTGTACCGGTGAAACTTGGTAAAAACGGAATCGAAGAAATCATAGAGCTTAAGCTAAATGCTGAAGAAAAAGCACTTTTGGATACTTCTGCGGGGCATGTTCGCGAAGTGATGAAAGTATTGGATGATATGAACGTAATAGAAGCGTAATAGCTTTGTGCAAATAACTTTAAAAGGCCTGCTCAATGCAGGCCTTTTTTTTTGCTTTAGTCTATGATCAATTTTTGATTGGAAACCACTCCATTGAATCCAATTTGAACAAGGTAAAGTCCCGAATTCAAACCAGATACATCGAGATTGATGCTTCGGATTCCTGAGAGTCTGCGTTCTAAAATCACTCTCCCTCTGAGGTCCATCAAGCGCAGTTGAGCACCCGGCCAGTTTTGTGCCATTACAATTGTTGTTGATTGTGTGGCAGGATTTGGGAAAAGTGAAAAATCAGGTCCTTTGATTTCCGATTCTGTAATTGCATCGTCCACGTCACCTTGAAAATAAATTAGCCCGCCAGAATAGTTGCCATAGAACAAGTCCAGAAAATTATCGCCGTTGATGTCGATCACAGCAGCTGATGAGCGTTCCCCGATCTTTATGTTCTGAAGGGATTCAGACACATAGTCGAAGGTCCCAGACAGATTTCCGTCAATGTTGCTGTAGTGTTGTAGAGTGCCGGTTTCATTTCCTAAAAACAAATGCAAGGCATTGTTGGTGTCTCGGAAAAAGTGTGGAACACTGTAGCCATTTATCCCAAGCGTGTTTGAAGCCAATACTCCACCAAGTGTGTCGCCCAATTCTCCTTGGTATTGCAAGAAACTGGCATTCGTAGAAGAACCCACATTTTCAAGTAAGTTGACAATTCCATTTTTTTCGCCAACCAATAGGTCAAGCAGACCGTCTCCGGTAATGTCAAACAGCTGTGGGGTAGTGAACTGACCCAGATCGATGCTGACCCCATTGTCATCCGGAAGGGCGGGAGTATCTAGTTCAAAAGTCATTTCATTGCCAACACCAGCTGTATTCACGAAGTAATGCAACTGCCCCAATTCTTCTCCGAGGATGAGGTCTTCATCGCCATCGCCATCTAAGTCTCCAAATGCGGGAAAAATACTTTCAAGTTGATATTGAGGAATGTTGAGCCAGTTTAGATCCCATTCTGTGAATTGTGGTTCCTCGGAGGTGCCAGTATTCAAGTAGACGGCCAATTGTGAAGGCTGTACAGATAAACTTTCATAGTACTCTTTGTTGGCCAATACCATGTCTTTTAGGCCATCGCCATTCACATCTGTGAAGACAGGATATGCTCCTCTCCCAACGTCAATGGTTTGGTTTTGAATGAAGTCTGTTTCAAGCAATTCGAAGTCCGGAAGGTTGTTCGCACCGTTGTTCAAGTACAACCAGATGCCGGCATTGTCTTCAATCTCGAAACGACTGTTTGGTGCTACCACCAAGTCGTTGATGCCATCGTGATTGATGTCTTCGTAGTATCCTGCGGGGAATTTTTGAATGTCTACACCAACCGTATTATTTATCACTTCTGGAAAATCGCTGAACACTTGAGCGGTGCTGTCTTGACCATCTGCGGCATCTTCCATCATTAGAAGTAGCAAACTGTTGTAGCTCACGTCTCCGAGTATCAGATCCATTGTGCCATTGGCGTCCATGTCTATACTTAGCATACTACCCCCGGAATGAACCCCCGTTCTGCCGGCAGTGCTTCTAGGGTCTACTACATTGAATCCACAAGTATGATCTTCACCAGAGTAGACAATGTTATCTTCCGTGGCTTCATTGAACATCCCATAACAGCGGTTGGTGCAATCAAACATCAAAGTGTCGCAATTGCCTTCATCTGCTCCTCTGCCGGTGTAGAAATACATCGTAGTTGCTCCTTCCGTAAACGTACCAACATCCAAATCACCGTCGCCATCAATATCAACTATAGTTGGTAAATCTGAACTGAGACAAAACACCGGTAATGTTTGAGGTCCGCCTCCAAGGTCATATTCTGCTTGTACTTGTGACAAGTACAATTCGAAAGCCAGACCATCTTCAGGAGTAGATACGTTCTTGTATACTTTGAGAGAACTTTGACTATTTGTGAAAATGTCTTTTTTACCATCACAGTTAAAGTCGCGGAGCAAAACATAGTTTGTCATTTCTGGGAATACCAATTCTAGACTTGGGTCATGACGATAGAGTATTGACCCCGGTGAATTGTCATCATTGCGGAAAACCAGAATTCGGTTCCCATCTCGATCAAACACAAACAGGTCATCGTCGCCGTCTAGATCTGCATCAAAAGTTGAAAACTGTGGAGCATTTAGTCCTCCTGTCCATGGATTGAGTAGCGCATTTCCATCTCGGATTACCTCTAATTCAAGGTTTCGGATAAAGTCAAATTGAGCAAAAAGGAGATAAGGGAGCAATCCTAAAGTCAGGCAAAAAAGGTGCTTTTTTATCATAGCTGCATTCTAAATATTAGAGACGTTCGAATGAACGTATATTGCACAAGTAAAATACACAAATGGACTCGAATACCCTCCTTATTATTATTTTCCTTGGCGCTATTTTGGTTTTTAGCCTAGCCGTTGTAGTGGTCATTTTTGGTAACCGTCAGAGACCCAGTGATCCAGTGTTGGCTCAGGCAAGTCAAAGTACTTCAACAGAGATAGTTCAACTCCGACTAAAAGCTTATGAAAGGTTGGTAATCATGCTTGAGAGAATGACACCGTCTAAGCTTGTAATGCGAATGAATGAAGGAGCTCCAAACGGTTCTCAATTGCAATTGCGACTGATGAAAGCTGTCAGAGATGAATTTGAACATAATATCAGCATGCAAATTTATGTGTCCAATGAGTGCTGGGGCAGGGTTTGCGCTGCGCGCGATGAGATTTTACAGCTGATTCAAGTTGCTACTTTGCAGGCAGGCCCAAAAGGATCTGCATTGGAATTGAGCAAACAAATATTTGCAATGGAAGAAAAGTCTGGGAACAAAGGAATCCAGCACGCACTGAGCAGACTGCGCGATGAAGCCCATTCTATCATGGTCTGACTACTTAAGTCCTGACGGATAAAACGGAAGTCCTTTTAGTTCAATAATGGTTCCGTTATCAACTTGAATATACCCTGTTTTTACTTCGGCGCCTTGAAGCGTGATTCCATTTTCAGTCGATACTTTGTATGACCGATCGCCTTTTGTATTAATTACTTCGGCTACTTTAAAAGACTTGAAGGTGAGTTGTTCATCAGTGATGTAATTGGAGATGAATTCATTGAGCTTGTCTTTGTTTTCCGGCTTCAGCATCAAATGCTGATTCGAATAACTTTTAAAAATAGAATCAACCGGCGCAAACACCGTGACTTTATTATTGTGCGTGTATTTAGCCCAATCGGATAACTTCAGCATTTGTCCAAATACTTTGAATTCTTCACTTGTGATAAGATACTTATAAACGCTACTTGGGTTGTTGGTTTCCTGTTGAATACGTTTAACCGTTTTTTTGAATTCTTCTCTTTGAGCTACGTGTTCTGGGTTCTGCACACCCGGGGTAACTTTTTGTTCTGTTTCAGAGTGTGTAGCGTGATCATGATCGGAACTATTGGCTTCTGGTGTTACTTCTGTATCCGTAGTGTTGTTGTTTTCCGGAGTCTCATTTGATTGACATGCAGTAAGTGCAAAGACTGCTATCAAGATTGTTACATATTTCATCTGTAATGCTCGTTTCATTCCCTTAATTTTGCCGTGAAGATAC
>CAZKMC010000033.1:0-1191 GCA_964553485.1 uncultured Comamonadaceae bacterium | reverse complement strand
TGAAGATACCAAATCTGACACAGACTTGAATCAATTTGAAAAACGGATGTTGCTTATTGCATTGGCCTTACTGGTCATTGGAATTGTATTTGGGGCTTTTGCAGCTCATACCTTAAATGCATATTTAATCCCTAAAAAACTTGAGTCCTTCAATACAGCAGTTCGCTATCAAACTTGGCAGGCGTTTGGGCTTATCTTAATGTTGGTTGTCAATCGGGTTTTTCAATTGAATTTGAGGCACATAGCATTTGTGCTCTTGCTGACTGGCACCCTGCTTTTTTCCGTTTCTATCTATTTGCTGGTGCTGACCAATGAGCCCGGAGTATACAGAATGATATTAGGACCTTTGACTCCTATTGGTGGACTTATCATGATCATTGCCTGGCTTTGGTTTTTTATCCACATTTTACGACTAAAAGTGTCTAAGTGACACTTAGCTTGATTTGCAGGCTATTCGAGATGCTTTGCCGTTTTTTTGTGGAATTCATATAAGATTTTTAGGCTATTTCGTGGACGACATGAGTATGTCCATCGAGCCAAATGGACTAATTTTGTAGTAGAGTTGAACCAATTTCATATTACATGAATCAATACGGGAAGCGTGCGGCGAATGCTACGCTGGAAACAATAGGACTTGATAGAGTTGCCAATGCTTATTGGAACTTGAGTCCGGCAGAACTGGTAGAAGATACCATTATGCAAGGGCAGGGGCTTTTGACCAACACAGGTGCATTGGCTATAGATACAGGTGAATTTACTGGGCGGTCTCCAAAGGATCGCTTTGTTGTTTGTGATGATCTGACTGAAAACACGGTGTGGTGGGGTGATATCAATATCAAATTCACTCCTGAAAAATTTGACGCGCTGTACAATCGTATGCGTGCTTATTTGACTAACCGTGATGTGTATGTGCGTGATGCACAAGCTTGCGCGGATCCGTCTTACAAAATGAATATTCGCGTGGTTACGGAATTTCCTTGGAGCAACATGTTTGCCCATAACATGTTCCTGCGTCCGTCCAATGAGGAGTTAAGCACGTTTGAGCCAGATTGGCACATCGTGTGTGCTCCGGAGTTTAGAGCAGAGCCCGATGTTGATGGCACAAGGCAGCATAATTTTGCTATCATCAATTTTACAGATAAAATGATCATCATTGGTGGAACTGGTTACACCGGTGAGATCAAAAAAGGA
>CAZKMC010000032.1:3526-15897 GCA_964553485.1 uncultured Comamonadaceae bacterium | reverse complement strand
TGCATCAGCAAGGTTTCCCGTATTGTTCACAAAAAGCAGATGGAAAACCTCCTTTGACCATAACCCGGCCAAGAAAGCCAGAAGCACGGATACCCCCAGCCACAAAAAGACAAAGCTTCTTATAATCACTGGCGACTCATTATCCTTTCTTTGAAATAGTTCAAAAAAGTAAGGGGTGATTACAGTGTTTACCTGCGTGGTAAATTGATGGAAGTAGTTTGCGAAATTGTAAGCCACATTGTACAATCCAATGCTGTTTTCAGTCACATCTTGAACCCCTAACTGACGGTCAAGAACAATGCGGTCAGAATTGTTCAAGAGGTAACCAGAATAAAAGTGAGGAATGACAGGACCTCCAAATTTCATCCACCCCTTGAATTCTTCCCACTTTATCTTAAAACTCGGCTTTACATCAACCACTTTCAGAATCACAATCAGATAAACAATGCCCAGTATGGTTTGTGAGATGAATTGAGTGATGAAAAAACCGAGATAATGCAATTTCATTACATAGATAGTAATGAATGAAGAAGACGCCGTAATCACGCTTATAATAACCGTAACTCGCTGTACAAAAGAATGCTTATGACTGATTTGCATATACCGTACTCCAATGCCTCGGTAGATATCTAGAAAAATGACAGGAATTCCAACCATGCCGAGAATGAGCCATAAGTGGTCATCGGGCACTTTTCCGTGGAACAAATATCCAATCAGTCCAATGATGGCGGTTCCAAAGAATAGTCTTGACAAATGCAGCACACCGAGCAACTTGGACCAGGTAGATTTGTAAGTGTCTTTTTGCTTAAAGAAACTCAAGTCAAACAAAGACACAAGCCCTAAGTCGCATACAAAGGTCACCATTCCCACATAGCCAAGTATAGTTCCGAAAATGTAATAATCTTCAGCCACAAGAAACTCAGAAATAAGAGGGTACATCACAATGTTGATCACATTGTGAGCCTGACTGCTCATAAAATAGAGCACTGAATTTCCTGCGATTTTTTTGAGCATCAGAACAAACCTTTATTCCTGCACGCCACAAGGTGTTCTTCGAATTCAAGCGCGTGTTTGTCGCGTTTTTCGGCGATTGTTATCAGGTCATTTTTACCATCTGAAAATGAGATGAGGTGGAGTAGGTCATGAAGATTTTCACGTTGCGCATCTGGGCTGACAGACGACGGATATAAACCTCTTTTTCCAAGCTGAGGCTCGCCAAATGGGACGTTACATTCCCATGGCCCATTGATTTCCAGCGTTTTGGAAATGTTTTCATATAGCTCAATGGTCTGGCGTAATGACGAAAATGAGATGAAAGACTTATTGTCTAATGAAGTATGGTATTCCTTGTACTTCTGGTAGGGCGTGCGCATCAATGAACCCACCGGAAGATTGAAACCTGGCGAGCAATACTGCCTTTCATCGCTTCCACCAACGGCAAAATCAATGACCTTATGTTTCACTTCACTATAGTGTAAACAATGCTCAGCAGCCCTGTTACATAGGGCCGTTGCATCTTTTGAGCGTTTGTATGTGAAATCCCCAAGATCACCGCAGCAAGTGAGGACATAACCGGCAATTAGATTCTCCTTTAATAGATTCCCATATTTACTCAGAAATGCAATGACTCCAACGGTTTCCGGCGCTAGCACAAAACGATAGCTCAATTTTCGATTAGGGATTTGAGCAATTTTTTGATAGAGAAAAGCCATGGCCAATGGCCCGCTCAACTCATTATTTGCCATGCTTGGATGACAGAGGTAACTAGAAAAAAGAACCTCTTGTTTTGTGGAACCAGGAAGAACCACTTGACCGTAGGTTAGTGACCCTTCTTCCAAAGTGCTGTCAATAACCACCCGGTATTCTCCTTCTTTTGGAAGGCCTTGCCATTCATTGTGGCTCAAACAAAAACCCCATGTCTCTTTGTAGTAAGAGGTGACATAAGGGATGGCATCGGGTTGTTCAGGCAAGGTGAAAACATGTTTTTCCAATTCCTGAAATGAAACAGTTTTGTTGACCGGAATACTGTAGTTCAAGACATGCAGATTGTTGTCTTTCAATTGAGCTATGCGTGTACCGTCTGGAGTTTGAATGTATGCATCGCGAATGTTCCATTCTTTTGGAACCTCCCAATCGAAAACTTTCGTGCCACTTTTAACCTCAATAAGCTCTAACGGAATGAGCTCCTGTAGAATATGAAAAGACTCCCTAAGCCCATTGCCTGTGATGCTCCGTGTGATAGGCCACAGACGATCAAAATATGCTTCCAGTTTCTTTTCAATCTCATCCATTAATCCAGAAATTTCCACATGAGAATTTCGTCTTCTCCAATCAGTTGAGTGGCCTTTTTGCCAAGGACTTCGTCATAATGTCTTGGGCTGATTCCTTTTGCGGGACGTTTCCACGTAAGATCCTCTTTTTCGATGACCTTCCCTGCGGGAATTTCTCTTGCTGCTACAAGACTGCGTCTTGCATTCTGCCTAGCTTTTTCCTCGCCCGGAAGGGCACTCACTTCAAAACTTCCAAGCAACTCCAAAGTACGAGTCATATGGGCATTGAACTTCTTTAGATCTTCCTTGTCCATAGCATGATAGTGATCATTTCCAGGCAAAGTTTTATCATGGGTAAAGTGCTTTTCCAAGACCGTAGCACCCAATAATGTAGCGATGTGCAAAGGAGCCATGTCCTTTGGTAAAGTGTGATCAGAATATCCAGGGACATGCGACGGGAAATGGCGGATCAAATCTTGGATCATACCCAAATGAGCCCGCTCATCCATGGTGGGGTAATTCAAAATACAATGCATCAAGCAAAGCTTATTGCCGTGCTTTTCAATCACTTCAACAGCTTGCTGAATTTCCCAGAGGTAAGAAGCTCCGGTTGACAATATGATTGGCTTACCAAACCCACACATGATCTCAATAAATGGGAGATTGGTCAAATCAGAAGAACTGATCTTGAACGCGGGCATCATATCATTCAGAAAATGTGCTGACTCCACGTCAAACGGGGTACTCATGAATTCAATTCCGGCATTTTGACAATGTACTGCAAGCTTTTCGTACTCGTTCTTCCAAAAGGAATCATACTTCTTGAACAACTCAAATTGACTCTCTGTGGGTTCTGAGTTCAAGTCCCAATAATAGGGACTGTCTTTTGAAGCGATAGTTTCAGCTTTGTATGTCTGAAACTTAATAGCGTCTGCACCACCTTCAGCAGCTTCGTCGATGAGTCTCTTGGCCAAATCCATAGACCCCTCATGATTCACCCCAGCCTCTGCGATCACATAGGGTTTAATGATCTTTTTTGGGTCGAATTGATATAGATGATCAACAAGCTTACTTTCCATTTATCTGCGTGCTATGATGATGTAATTGTAAAAGAATTTTTCTCCCTGAACAGTTTTTTTCATGCTCTCTCTGGCAGCGATCAAAGAGGCTTTAGCTTTCGAAATAATGCTGCCATCCGTTTGATATACTGTTGAGACATCCTCCTCTTGCACCCAGCCATGACCAGTCACATACATGAAACCGTTTATCTGATATGTTGCTTTTCCTTTGACCTTTTCAGTAAGCAGATGACCTTCATCAGTGGCCCATGGCGAAGGAAATGCGGTCTTGCCTTTTGCCACTTCCACAGTGGGATATTCTTGTGCCCTGATTCGCGCCTCTTCGTCCAGATCAATGGGAGTGCAAATTATTTCTTTGAAGCCCAAACCTTTGAGCGTGGTTTCATAGAAAGATAAATTTCCATTGTACATCCAACTGCTTCCTTTGGCTTCAAAGTCATGAACCAGTTCGAGTCTAGGCTTGTCATTGGGCCATACAATCGCTTCACGCAAGTGAAGCGTATCAGTACATTTATCAGCAAGTGTCTTGAGTGCTACAAAAGGGTCACTCAACCAAGCAATGACGTGGGAACAAAACACATAATCATACGTTTCCGGATGATTCGCTAGGTCAAACAAGGACGTGTCCAGGATATTCAAAGGCGAATTCAGATATTCTTTCACCAGGTCAACACCTCGGGGTGCTCCATCCCCTAAACGGCTCCATGTGCTGTAGATATCAAGCGCGGCGGCTTTGCTGGCTCCTTTGTCCAAAGCCAAAAAGGTATACATCCCATCATTGGCACCGGCATCAAGAAACGACTTGCCTTTCAAGGTGCTGGGTAAAAGGTTATAGTCCCATTCTTCTTCTGCAAAGAAACCCGGAGTTACAATGCCATCTTTCAAAGGAGTGCGGTGCCTCCATTCGTGATAACGGAAGAGCTTATCTAAGGACGTGTCAAATTCCAACTCTATGTTGGGGTGGATTGTTTTTTTCATGGGTTCTTTTTCACCAAACCGTCCAGCCTCCTTCAACTAGCATGTTGTCGCCAGTTACATAAGAGGATGCGTCTGAAAGCAAATAAATCAATGCGCTTGCTACTTCATGGTTGTAGCTAAGCCTTTCCATTGGAGAGAATCTGGCAAAGTTATCTTCAAATTGTTTCTCGTGGTTGTTCCAAACGCCATGGGGTGTGATCATGTTCACACGCACTTTTTTAGTAGCCCAATAAGAAGCCAAATACCGCGAAAGTGCATCAACGCCTCCTTTGGATGCAGAATAGGCTGCAGGACAACCCAAACTAGTTCCTTTATAGAGGTTTTGATTTGGTGCAACCACGCTGTAGGTAGAAGGAATGTTTACAATGCTTCCGCCTCCATTCTGAGACATCCATGTGCCAAGCATTTGACAAGTGAGAAACGTTCCTTTCAGATTCGTTTCGACCACTGCGTCCCAATTGTCTTCTCCATATTCTTCAAAAGGCTCAAAGAATGATTTGGTTTTGTTCTGGTGGCCATTGACCAATCCGTCAATTTTTCCAAAGGTGGAAATGACCTCTTTTTTCAAAGCCTCTACTTCAGACTTATTGGCTACGTCTAATGAGTAGCCCATCATTTGTTTCTGATGTCGCTCGGCCATTTCAGCAGCAAATTTTGCTGGTTCGGCAGCGGGAATATCCACAACTACTACGTGGGCACCAAATTGTGCTGAAGCTTCGCAAAAAGCTCTCCCTATCAAGCCACAACCTCCAGTAATGACTATGACTTTATCTGTCAAGTCAAACTTCGCCTTGAAGTCGATTTTGGTAGGGTCTGTTGTTCTTTCCAAGTTCATTTAATTGAATTTTCTAAATACCGGCTTGATCTCAGGGCCAATAAGGAATTTTTCATACCCACTCTCCAGAGCTTTTGCAAACACATCCGTGGCTGAATCAAAAGCCGTAAGCATCCAATCAATGTCCTCTTTGGTGTGTGAGTAACAAGGGCTCAATATTCCTTGAAACAGTATTCCATGTTTGATCATTTCCTGCATCAACAAAGTGCGATAGAACAAACAAGGTTCCTTTTGCGCATTGCGAACCATCATTCCAACGCTCCAGTTGAAACCTGTAAGTTGGATGTAATCGGATAGTTTTTTGCTTTGAAGAATTTGATTGACGCCATTCATGTAATAATCACCAATGCGATGATTGTGCTCCAGTACAGGTTCATTTTCAAACACTTTCATGGTAGCAAGGCCGGCTGCGATTGCATGTGTTTCGCCTCCATGTGTGGTTGAAACAAGGAAGACCCTTTTGGTGCCGGTTTGATCGATACTTCCGAGTTCCATAATTTCTTTCTTCCCGGTTAATGCACAAAATGAAAAACCATTGGCTATTCCTTTTCCCCATGTTGCCATGTCGGGTTGAGCATTGAATTTGGTAATGCTTCCCGGGTAATCGGTTTTGAAGCCCGTGATCATTTCATCCATGATCCATAAAGCACCATTTTCGTGTGCTAGATCAATGGCCTTCTGGTAAAAATCAGGTTCTATTGTATTGAACTTTTCCGGCTCTGAAATGATGCAGGCAATTTGATCGGGGTATTTCGCAAATAATTCGCGTAAGCTGTCCATGTCATCTGACTTGTACATCACGGTCATTTCCTTTATTGATTCCGGCACACCAAAATCACATGCAGTTGAACCGATGAACCAATCGTCATAAGAATAAAATGGGTGGTCAAACGGACGAGCGACGAGTTTCTTGCCGGTATAAGCCCTTGCCAATTTTACAGCAGCCGTAGTAGCTACTGAACCGTTTTTGGCAAATTTGATCATGTCGTGTTGTGGCACTAACGACAGAAATTTCTCCGCCATTTCTCTTTCAATGACAGATGGTCTCGAAAAATTTGAACCGCGCAATAGCTCTTCACGAACCCGTTCCAATACTGGTTCGTAAGCATGGCCTAATGACACCGAGGTAAGCCCCATGAGCGTGTCCAAAAATTTGTTGCCATCTAGATCCCAAACATACCCGCCTTTGCCATGTGTAATTGCGGCCGGACTATTCACTGGGAATTGGTCATCCCCTTTTGAATAGGTGTGGGCTCCGCCAGGGATTAATCGATGAATGACCCTGCGATACTCGTCTGACTTCTTAAAGTCAGAGATGAGAGGTAGTTCTTTTGTATTCATGTTCATTTTACGATTCTATCTTCTTTTAGCGATTTCTGAAAGCCGCTGTTTATTTCGCTTTCTTTATTTATATCGAGGATTTCTGGTTTGGCTTGAAGCAAGGCAACTACTTCCTCAATGCTAAAGTCAGGTTGGCCCTTCAACTCCGTATAAATTTGCTCCACAGCATTAAGGTCTGCCTGGGTGTCCACGCTTAATTTGAAATGATATGCTGGGTGTGCTTTTTTCCATCCACATGGGTTGTGTTTTTTGATATATGGACAAACGTGCTCTCTTTCTGAAAGTAACTTGGCATTTTTCCAGGCGTCTTCAAGAGAGGAAAAGCTGAACACCTCTACGTCAAAACCATCTTCTAGATAGTCCGGTTCCTGGTTGCTATTAGAAAAATAAGTTTTCTTAGATTTTAGATATTCATTCACCACAAAATCCACCACCTTGTAGGAATGAAGAGGATTGTCGCTGCATATCCTTACGATGGAAGTCAGATGGTCCATTTCAGAAACTGCTGAATAGAACCGATCCAGCACATCCCAATCGCTTCCTCTAAAACACTTTACACCGGATTTTTTGCACCAATTTTCAATGGCATCATCTTCTGGCAATTCAGTGGTTACAATGATAAATTCATCCACCAATGTAGAAGGCGACAACCGTTCAATAAGCAATTGTAAAATGGGTTTGCCATTTATCTCTCGGAGGACCTTGCCCGGCAAACGAGAACTCCCCATTCTGGCCTGAATCAATCCTATTATCATACAGATTTAGGATTAAATATACTCATCCATAACTTGTCATGAAAAGTACCTCCTTCATATACATGGTCCTTCAACCTGCCTTCATGCTTGAACCCGATCTTTTCATACAATGCGATAGCATTTGGATTGTTTGCATAAACGGTCAAGGAGACTTTTCGCATGTTGAGCTTTTCAAACGCATAGGAAATGCTTAGCTGACAAGCCTCAGTGCCAACTCCTTTTCCCCAAGACTTTTTATCGCCAATTAGAAGACCTAATTCACAGGTGCTACTCACCCAATCAAATTGGTCAATTTTAATGTTGCCTAAATGATTTCCAGTGACAGCATCACAAATGGCAAACATGACTGCATTCGGATTATTGACCACGTTCAGAATGTACTCGCGAAGTTGATCTATCGTAGTAGGGAAGCGCCCAGAAGCAAGACCTTTTGTGGTCTCGGCATCATGAAGCCAACCTAAGTAGTGCTCAGATGCATCCTGTGATGAAATACCCCGAAGATAAATTTGTGAACCCTCAAGAAATGCACTCATAGCTTATGTTTTTTCTCCAGCATGGAATACGCACTGTCCATAGTTGAATCGTCTTTGGTCAAGTTGGTGTCATGCATACGATAACGATATAAAGGAACAATCAAGTTATAGATATTGTACTTGTTGGTCCATCTGATCCTCAGGTCCTCTTCTTCTCGAGCTTTGAATTTTTCATCGTATAACCCAACTTGGTATAAGAAGTCCTTTCGAAACATAACTCCGCAGGCAATGGGCTTTTCTTCTGCACTCACATGCTGGATGTGTGATCCCCTTTCATCCACAAGCCAATAGTCCGTACTGACTGCGTCCAAAGAGTTGTTTTCAGATAAAAAGAGCCTTTGTATTCTCAGTAAATCATGATGCAAATAATCATCCGCATCAAGGAAAACCACAAATTGTCCCTTGGCTTTTTTGATTCCAAAATTACGAGCTCCGGCTAATCCAAGGTTTTCAGACAAATTGAAAACCCGCACTTCATCCTCGTAGTTTGCCAAAACGTCAACAGTGCGGTCCGTGCTGGAATCATTTATTACCAATATCTCATAATCAGACTTGGAAAGCGACTGCTGAAGTGCGCTTCGAATAGCCCGTTCTACGTAATGTGCGTAGTTGTATGTGGTAATTATTAAAGAAACCATACCCTGCCTTGAATCTCAACTCTTAAATATACCAATTATGACCGGCCTAGGCCATTGCCCTTTTTCTTGGGTTTTTTCTTACTCACTGGCTCGTTTCCATAGCCATAATCGTATCCATAGCCATACCCATAGCCATAGCCATACCCATACCCATAACCGTATCCATACTTATATGCATACTTACCATAGTAGTACTTCCACCGCTTTTGCTTGATATTGTTAAGCAACAAACTGTTGTTCTTCAGATTATTCTGTTGTAGTATATCTTCCAAATAACGCACCCCTGCTGTGGTGGCTTTTTCAGTGTTCATTACGAAAATCCCTGCGTCCACATGATTCAGTAACACAAGAGAATCACTGATCAACATCAATGGAGGTGTATCCACAACCAAAAAGTCGTAACGTAATTTCAACTCTTCCAGAAGTAAACCTACTCTATCACTTAGAATCAACTCGGAAGCATTTGGTGGCACTGGTCCAGCAGTAATTACTTCGAGGTTTTCAATTTGAGTTTGAACAATCGTGCTCTGATAGTCAGATTTGCCGATCAAGTAAGAAGATATTCCCCAAACATTCTGCAACCCAAAGGTCTTGTGGACTTTCGGCTTGTGAAGGTCAAAGTCAATCAAAAGCACTTTCTTTCCAGCCTTGGCCAATACCGCTGCAAGGTTGGAAGACGTAAAAGTTTTTCCCTCTCCAGGGTGCAAAGAAGTCACCAGTATGACTTTGGAGCCTTCAGTAGTAAGAAGGTATTGAAGATTTGTCCTCAATGCCCTGAAAGCTTCAGATATATTTGACCTTGGAGAATTGATGATCGCTACTGGATCAGATTCAGCATCGGAATAAGATGGAATACCACCCAGTACCGGAAGATTTGCCACTTTCTTAAGCTCTCGCGTGTTTTCAATTCTCTCGAAAAACACTAACCTGATAAACCCAATCAATAACGCAATGAACAAACCAACCCCTGACGCAATGTACATAGTGCGTTGCTTATCCGGCCCAACCACCCCTATACTCCTGGCAGCTTCAATTACTGTGGTTTGAGGTATGATGGCTGCTCTCGCAATTACAGTATTGGCCTTCTTCTCCAAGAGGAAGATGTACAAACTTTCGTTCACCTTGATCTTCCTATCTATCCCAACAATGTCTCGTTGAGACTTTGGAATATCCTGTAACTTCTTTTCAAGTTTCAAAACCTGCGTCTGAACATCGCTAATTTTGGAAATTATAGCCCGCTCAGTGTCGCGTGTATATTGCCCAATACTGCTCCTTACAGTGCTTATTAAACTGTCGAGTTTTGTAATCTTCAGGTTCTCTTCTGTTACATTGATCAAGTTCTGAGTTCGTTCAACTTTTAAATTGAACAGCTGATTCACTTGTTCTTGTAGCAATTGATCTTCTTCAAAAATGTAGAAGGAGGGAGGAAGTGAGGCATCATTCATTTCTGCATAGAGGAACTTTTCCAATGCCCGTATAGACTCCAATCTCAGCTCCATTTTTCGCTTTTCAGACTCAAACTCAACAAGACTCCGGAAATATTCATTCTGCTCTTTATCTAGATCCAGAATTTTGTGGCGCTCTTTGAAGCCCTCCATCTGACCCTCTAGAGAGTCCATGATATCGGCAAGCTCGTCCAATTGTTTGTCTATGTACCTCTCCGTGTTCTCGTTTACTGAAATTTGAGACTCTAGTGTATAGTCAATATAAACCTTGGAAAGGGTGTCCAAAAACCGCTTGGCTCTAGTGGGCAATTCATCCCTCAAGGTCAAAGTCAAAATACTCGTGTATTCTACTTTCTCAATCTCTAAGGTCCTCTTGTATTTGTTCACCAGATAATCATGCCTGTGAACTTTGACCTGGAAATCCTGACGCTTAATACTCTCTATGGTGGCATCATTGACCATAGATGATGACTTGTTCACCACCAAACTGTAGTCCGGGGCTGATATAATTTCGCCAAAAGGATAGGTAGCTTCTATCTGCTGACCCAGAAACTCATAGCTTATCTGATACTCATCTACATTCACCACCTTCATGTTGATGGGCATGTTAAACAAAGCGGGGTTACTTAACTTAAAATCAACATCTAAGGCGTCAATTCGATCTACCTGCAAGGTTTTTAATCGACCAACCAAATAGTAGGTGATGTCAAAATCAACCTTTTCTAATGACCTCGATATCAAATCATACGAAGCCAAAATCCGCTTTTGATTGGTCACATCGGCCAAAAGGGAATACATTCCGATATTGGAATAGATCTGATTCTGATAATCGTATGTCTCAGAAGACTTTAAAAGAATTTCCGTTTTAGCGGCGTAAATGTCAGCTAAACGGTGGGTATACGTATACGCAATTACGTATGCACTAACCGGTAACAATAGGAGTAAGTACCAGTTCTTGCCTACGAATTTGAATATCGGCCGCAGGTCTTCGGCATCAATTAGGTTGGAGCTCCTATCAGTCATTTAAGGTTCTATGGCGCAAATATAGTATTCTACTTGATGTAGTCATGAATCTAAAGTCATCGATTCTATGTGTACCATTGAATACTTTTATCTATTTTTGACCAAGACATTATTTAACCATGTGTAGACGTTTCTTTGCCTTTGCAGCTCTCTTTGCTCTTCTTTGTTTAGCCCCAACAGTTATGTCGGCTCAAGATGGACCTTTGCCTGATGAAGGCGGAGATCCTCCTTGCGACGGGCCTTTTGGTCCGGTTTGTCCTATTGATGGCGGCCTGAGCTTCCTTGCCGCAGCTGGTATTGCCCTTGGTGGTAAAAAGGCCTATGACCTTTATCAAACTCAAGAATGATCAAACGCTTTTGGCGTAATCCTTTCCTTCGATTCCTTTTTTTGGCGCTTTCCGCTTACCTCGTTTGGTATGTCGGTTATGAGTTCTATTTGCGCCCCAACACCACTATCGATGAATGGATGGTGGACAAAATTACCATAGGTGCAGAATGGTTTCTCGATCTATTCGGCTACCCACTCCGTCTATTTGATGATGGAGAATTTCGAAATCATGTGGGTGTGGCAGGCTCCATGGGGGTTACCATAGGTGCCCCATGCGATGGTATCGTCCTCTTTGCCCTTTTCCTCGTTTTTGTGATCGCATTTCCAGGGCCATTAATCCATAAACTGTGGTACATCCCTCTCGGTGTTGTGCTGATCCATGTGGCAAACGTCCTCAGAGTGGTTGCTTTGGCCATCATCGTCCATATAGATCCAGATTGGCTGGCTTTCAACCATGATTATACCTTCACCGTAATCGTCTATAGCCTTGTCTTCGGCCTCTGGTATATCTGGATACAGAAATTTAGTCCCCTCGCAAAGTCCAAAATCCTAAAAGCACCGCTATGATCAAAAAGCTGTGGTTTTTTATACCAATTTTTATCACTGTTGGATTTTTCCAAGATTATCTAAAAGTGAATATCAATCACTATGCAGACACCGCTCAACAAATCCCAGGCTTTTTTCAACTAGACCCCAATCAAAGAGAGCTCGCCCTGCATCAAGCCACTCCAGATTTTCCTTTTGATTATTATTACAGCCACAGCAAATTTGGAGCGTTGAACTCCATGACAGAATCCGGAATAGTGCGCTTCAAGTGGGAGGTCGCATTCTTCTTCGTCTTTGTGCACTTGGCCCTTGTGCTTTGGGCATACCGTCATATGAATTGGCCAAAGAACCGCTTATACGCTGCTATTGGGTTCTATTTTCTCTGCTTAGCCGCAAGTGGGGGATTTTGGACTTTAGGAAAAGCAATTGGAAGCCCGCAGCAAGGGTATGCCGTGGCAAGAAGGCTGTTGGGCTTTCTGCAGTCCCCACTTCCTCTTGTACTCACGCTTATGGCAGCATGGCTATACCTCAAATGGAACCCCGAAAAGACGTAATTTTACCCCCATGGAGATAACTACAATGCCGGAAACAGCCAGAGTT
>CAZKMC010000032.1:1556-3516 GCA_964553485.1 uncultured Comamonadaceae bacterium | reverse complement strand
TTGGATCTATCAAGCCAACAGAACACTAGACCCATCAGAAATGCAAGCAGTAGTGCTGGAGTGCCAGAATTTTGTAAAAGATTGGGCCGCTCACGCTCAAGCTCTCGCTGCACAGATCATCCAAAAGCACAACAGGTTTGTGGTCTTCATTGTAGATGAAAATGTGGCCAATGTAACCGGCTGTTCAATCGACAAATCTGTCAACCTCATGCAACAGATTGGTGCTAAAATGAACATCGATTTTTTCGATCGTATGCAAATCACCTACCTAGAAGACGAGGTTTTGAAAGATGCTAGAATGCATGATTTTTGGGCAATGAGAAAAGCATCATTGGTCACTGGCCAAACAACAGTATTCAACAACCTCTTAACTACTTGGGGGGAATTCCAAACCAATTGGCAAGTGCCTTTCGATAAGAGTTGGCACGCAGATATGTGGTAATCACTGTGCCACAATTAATTCAGTCTCCTCCCACCCATTTTCCAAATCAATAAGCCTAACCAAATAGCTTCCGGCCTTCAGAAGGTCTGAAAGCTCTTCACAATGTTCCATTTTTTGGGCATAGCCCGAGGAGAGTTTCTTTGCCCATACCAATTGTACCCGGTTGTTCAATAACTGTCTCTGGGAATTCCCAGAGTCTTTTGTTCAGAACAAAAAACACATTTCTCTCCGACCTTGTTCACTAGAATTGATACAAGCAACACTGTTTCAGCTTCCTCTGTCCATCCTGCCCAATCAGTTAAGGCAAAGTTCAGTGCATTCCAACTCCAAGCAGTCTTCGCCGGCATTCCTTAATGTCAATGATTCAAAATTCCCAAAAGGACGTGAGGAGAAAAACCGATGCTCAAATTGGCTTGCTCCAAAAATGCTCTTAGCAGACAACCGCAAACTTTTTTGATCTTCTGAGTCTGGAGAATGCAGTTCCAATCCGGCCGTTGAACTGTAGCTAGTTGATGTAGATTGATCAATGAAGCTGAAAAAAGCCTGGACTTCTTCATCTATAGTATAGTGATCAAAAATCCCTGAAATGCCGAAGAGCTCAAAAGGGTCTGCTGAAATACATATGATATCCATGCTGCTCTCATAAAAGATCAAATTAATCCCATCAACTGGACTTGAGGTGTAAGCCTGTTTAAAAGCTTTGCCTTGGACAATACTTGTGCTGTCTATAACAAGTATGTGAAACATACAATGGAGATTTTTCATCTAGTGCCTCCGCCTATTATATAATGTATGTCCACATCAGGGTCGGAATGAGAAAGTTCCAGTTCAATGGGTTCTGGTATCAACTGGGAGTTTTCTGAAAATTGCACTTTATCCAATATCCCAAGATAGCCCAGCTCACTGTTTTGCCTTCCGGAACTAGCTGAAGAATAATAAAGTCATGTATCCTCGAAGCAACCATAACTCACATCTGAGATCAGTAGGAGGATAGTAAGTGAATCAATCAGACTGGAATCTGGATCCAGCAGTTGAATGAATTAGCCTGCAGACGATAATTTGAATGGCAAGCAATTATTGTAAAATGCACAACCACATGCGTGCAACAGAAGAAATTCGGAAGGGGGCTAGCAGATCACCATTCACCGCGAATTGAAATGCATATGGATTGTTACTATTGTCAGTAGTGAAATAACCGCTGAGGTCTATAGAGGTTGTTCCGGCATTATATAATTCGATCCATTCAGGATAGTCTTCGCTTTCAAGAAGGCTGATCGTTGTATTTTGTGAGCAAACCTCGTTGGTAATTAACTATCCATATAAGTTTGATCCGTACACTTGAAACCCAGCAAGAACAATCACTGACATTATAGAGGAAGAATGAAATCTCATTTCTATGAAAAGGGCCTTGAATTGGTTGAATTTAGGTTTTTTGCGGATAAACAGGCCGATATTGCCGATGAGCAAGTTTTTTATGAAGCCTAAAGCATTGGTTATCAATAAGTTAGACGTGTTTAC
>CAZKMC010000032.1:0-1546 GCA_964553485.1 uncultured Comamonadaceae bacterium | reverse complement strand
CGAAAAAAATATAGGATTCGGCGAAATTATTTTGTCGAAAAAATTGGGGTTTGTGGTAAGAGTTCACTAAATTTATGACGCTAAAAATAACAAGTTGTTAAACCTTAACCAACACTGCACTTTACAAAATACACCCTTTGATTGGCTCCAATCAACTGATAAAGAAGGGGTTAGGTTTAAATAAACATGTGAGCGTTTGCAGCGGCAAACATTGATGAAAAACCTGTGAGAGATCACGGGGTTTGTTGTCGCCTAAAGTTTTTGAATGTAATCCGGGTTTCCGGTGCAGATATATAATTTGATTACCAAAAACGAATAGTTATTAACCAAAACCAAAACAAAATGAAGAAAACATTTACGAAAATTGCTTCGTACCTAACAATGGCCGTATTGGTCTGTTGTACGGGCAATATGTTTGCACAGGCAGACTGTGCAACAGCATTACCATTTGAATGCGGCGATGCCAATGTACTAGGAAGTACTGTCGGTAATCCCGCTTTTACATTTGGATTCTGCGGAACAGGGGATGGAACAGGCGGAAATGCCTGGTATTCCCATACAGGAACTGGTGGTATTGTTACACTTTCTACTTGTAACGCTGGATCTAACTATGACACCAAATTATGGGTGTATGACGGAACTGGTGGGTGTGCAGCCTTAGGTTGTGTAGCAGGTAACGATGATTCTACTTGTGCATTTGGTGGCCTTTTTTCCACTTTGACATTTACTTCTAACCTTGGACAACTTTACTACATCCGTGTAGGAGGGTTCGGAAGTGGACAAGGTAACTACGAGCTTTCTATGACTTGTCCGTCGACTCTATTTGGTTGTACTGACGGTGCCACGCCAGCTTGTAACTATGATCCAGCTGCAACTGTTGATGATGGTTCTTGCGAGTACCTTACTTGTCAAGGTTGTACAGATAGTGCTGCTTGTAACTATGATCCATTAGCAACATTGGAAAATGGTACTTGTGATTACTCTTGCCTAGGGTGTACTGACGCTTTGGCTTGTGATTACAATGCACTTGCTTCTGCTGACCCGCTCATCAACCCTAACTTTGCTGATTGCTGCTTTGATAACTGCTTCACGCTAGTTGTTGGTGGTAGTTTATTCAATTCTGAAATGGGATGGTCTATTGTTGATGCAATTGGTGGTGGTATTGTTGCCGCTGGTGGTGCAGGTACTTTTGACCTTTGTATAGTTAGTGGTTGCTACTTCTTCGACATGACTGATTCATTCGGTGATGGATGGGATAATGGAACTTATACTTTGAGTGATGCCGGTGGTGTTGTTCAGTCTGGTAGCTTGAACACTGCTTCACAAGGAGATGGTACTTCTTTTGGACGTGATCCACTTATCTTGGATGATCCTGCAAACTGTCCTTCAGGTTGTACTGATCCGCTTTCTTGTAACCTTGATCCACTTGCGCTTGTAGATGACGGTTCTTGTGAGTATACATCATGTGCTGGTTGTACTGATCCTTTGGCTACTAACTTCACTCCAGGTGCTACCATCGAAGATGGTTCATGTGTGACGTGTGCAG
>CAZKMC010000031.1:10847-16300 GCA_964553485.1 uncultured Comamonadaceae bacterium | reverse complement strand
CCATGGATGACGCTCAACAGAATCACCTTAAGGCTTATGGAATTGCTTTCTGGGTGCTGCAAAACGATGTAGAAGTTGAGTGGTTATTGAATTACAGAGGAGGTAGTTTCCTTATCAACAACTATCCCGATGTGGTGTCTGAATGTATCATTAGAGGTGTGTCTCACCAAGTGATTGCAGATGTACAGGCCGCATCCCTCTACAACCAAATTTCTGATCCTCAGGTAAATATGGAACGGGTAAAACTAGAGGTGGCCCCAAAAGTTGCTGTCTATTCTCCCAAAGGTAAATTGCCTTGGGATGATGCGGTGACCCTTGTATTGACTTACGCGGAAATTCCTTACACAGTTATTTACGACGAAGAAGTAGTCAGAGGAGAACTTCCAATGTTTGATTGGCTTCACTTACACCACGAAGATTTTACGGGCCAATACGGTAAGTTTTATCGGAGTTTTCGAAATGCCGCTTGGTACCAAGAGGAGGTTCGATCGCAAGAAGCAACCGCTGCAGGATTGGGCTTTTCCAAAGTGTCAGAAATGAAAAGACAAGTAGCAGTCGACATCAAAAACTTTGTGAGTGGTGGTGGTTTTCTATTTACCATGTGTTCGGGTTCAGATTCATTCGATATCGCACTAGCGGCTTCAGAAGTGGATATTTGTGAGTCCATGTTTGACGGCGATGGCACCGATCCTAGAGCTCAGGAAAAATTGAATTTTGCCAATGGACTTGCCTTTAGGAATTACCAATTAGAAAAAGACCCAATGGTTTATGAGTTTTCGAGCATTGATGCAACGGATGTGCATTCAAGAACCAAACAATTGAATGACTTTTTCACACTATTTGAGTTTAGTGCAAAATGGGATGTCATTCCTACCATGCTCACTCAAAATCATGAGCAGGTAATCAAAGGGTTTATGGGGCAAACCACAGCCTTTCACAAGGAATTCATCAATCCTGAAGTCACCATAATGGGAGAGACCAAGTCCTTGCGCTCGGCCAAGTATATCCATGGAGAGTTTGGTCAAGGACAATGGACTTATTATGGAGGGCATGATCCTGAAGATTATCGCCATTTAGTTGGTGATCCTCCTACTGATCTCAATTTGCACCCTACCTCTCCCGGTTATAGATTAATCCTCAATAACATCTTGTTCCCAGCAGCTAGAAAGAAGGAGCAGAAAACTTAGGATTTGCGGTAAACCTGCGCAAATACATAAGGAATCGTGTCTTCAAATGATTTGAACCTATGTTTCCCTGGTTCAAATTCCTCCATGTTTGGAAAACATGCATATGGAGAGTAATCATATTCGCTGAAGTGCTCCAGTACCATTCCTACATCAAGCAGTGATTGCATGATTTCACCAAGAGAATGGTTCCACCAATAAGCCTTTTCTTCTAGCTCTGCGCCATCGGTATAGCTTTGTTCACCTTCCCAATAGATTGCTTTTCGATTGAAATAGGGGTAATGAAACTTCTCAAAATTATCATCTAAAGTATAGATGAAAGGGTGAAATTCTACTAGTGTAAGTGTCCCGCCCTTTTTGAGGCACTTAGCTACTTCCTCGGCCCAGCGGGCCAAATCTGGCAACCAACCCAGCACCCCATAGCTCGTATAAACCATATCCTGAGGCTCCTCGATGAGTTTGCTTGCTTCATGCACATCCGCGCATATGAAGTTAGCTTGAAGAGAGGTTTGTTTTGCTAGTGCTTTCGCACGAAGAATGGCGTTTTCTGAGAAGTCAAGACCCGTCATTAATGCGTCTTTCCTTGCTAGACTCAAAGTGTCCATCCCGAAATGACATTGCAAGTGGAATATTTTCTTTCCAGCTACATTCTGTAAAAAAGGCTCTTCAATTTCTTTAAGTGATGAATCGCCATTTAGAAATCCATCCACGTCATAAAACTTGGAGTTGAAATGAGGTTCAACACGATTTTCCCAAAGGGTTTTATTTAGCTTGAGCGGATCCATTGGAATCTGATGAAATGAGTGAAATAGAGTTGATTAAATCACCTTGTTGGACTTTTCTCATCACATCCATTCCTTTCACTACAAAGGCAAATTGTGTGTAACGGCCTTGAAGATGTGGGGTAGGGGAATGGGTGATGAACCATTGGCAACTTTCTGTGTCTTTTCCCGCAGATGCCATCCCTACAGAGCCCGTGCTATATGCTCTTGGAGTGAATTCTGAGCGGATGGCATAGTCAACGCTACCATACCCGTCGCCACGGGGACATCCAGACTGAATCACAAAATTTGGAACAACACGGTGTACGTATTTACCATCGTAATAATCCGCATTAATAAGTTCAACAAAGCTTCCTACAGAACCAGGAGCTTCTTCAACTAAAAGTTGCAGGATGATTTCTCCGTGAGGCGTTTCAATTTTGACTTGCTGGTCTTTGTGAATCGTTTTGATCAGATCCCAGTTGATGGGGTGTGAGTATAGCAACTCGTGCGGCACCAATTCTTCTCCTCTGATGAATTGAATGCTTTGAAGTAGCTCATTGTAAGTTTCGATTTGTCTGGGAAGAGTCAGCTTATTCATGGCTTCTTCTAGCGACTCAGGATGTGCGAAATCAACCATTTCTGCCTCTCGGAGATAAGCACCGAACAAGGCTAGTATAGCTTCGTCATCAGTGCTGAAAGCCTCTTGAGCCACCACGGAAAAATCAATTCTAGTGGGCCAGTTGTTCTGACGGTGCATATTCAGAATAGTTTCTGCCGATGCCGTAGAAAGAGGAGCAGGCAAACTAGTGTCCATATGCGCAACGATGTATGAAACGGCTTCTTCATCACCCTCTAAGGCTCTGATATAATCTCCCTGTAAGAATGGTTGCCCTTCATTTAAGCCAATTTGCTCAACAATCAAATCAACGAACTTGCTTTTTTCTTTGCTATTAATGACTAAGCCTTTGAGCACTATAGGTTTGACTTCTTTGGCGAGAACGTCTAGAATCAATTCCATTTCGTGGGTCAATTCTGCGGACCATGGTTGTTGAGCCATCCAGTCAGCGCAACTATAGGTAATAAGAGGGTGGTGGTTTTGGAGTAATTCAACCATATCTCTTGGTAGCAACGCACCTGTGGACCATCCTGCTCGGAGTAGATTTTGTTGAATGCGTTCATCCCCAGAAATGGAAATGAGTCGTAAAAGGTCATTGCTGTGTATATTTCCACAGTGGCGGAAGGCCATGGCCAACGCAATTTTGGTCTCGGGAGTGTCTTCTTTTTCGTAGCGTTCTATTAGTTGATTGGTAAATGGACTCAAATCCAGATTTATTGATCTGGCCAAGAATTGTGCGAAAGCCAATCGGGCATCTGGAGAAGGGCAGTCTAGAAGAAAAAAGAAGTTATCCGCCACTCGATTCGATTCAAGCAGGTTTTTTAAAGTCAATTGATAGAGGGCCCAAGCAGCATTTTCGTTGCAGGGAGCATTACCCACACTTTTAATCAAAGTGTCCACATCACTTGCAGAAGCTGTTTTGCCCAATGCAATCCAAATTTCAGACTTGGTACGTGTATCTGTCTCTTTATTTAATTGTTCAAAAAGGGCGTCGAAGGCTGCGTTGTTTCGGATTTGACCTAGGGCAAAAGCCGCATCTCGCCTGATTTCTGGCAAGGAGTCAATGAGAACAAGCGTTAATGGGGAAATGAGAACAGAGTCTTGGAGTGAGCCACACCCTTTGGTTGCCAATGCTTTAAGCTTTGAGTTCTTGGATGACAAATACGGTATGATTTGATCCGTTTGGCGCTTGTCTATAAGTTCCATAAGATCAATCATGCCTGGTTGATCAAAATGGTTCGCAGACGGAGGAATTTCTGGTTCCGTGTTGCAGGCGGCTAAAATCAACAAGCTAAGAAAGCAGAAGAGAAGCGCGGCGTGATTTAATTTGTTGGATGTTTTTTTCTTTTTGCCCATTGTAAAAAGCTTTGGCGGCCGGAGTGAAGTATGCGTGATTTTCAAGAAACGACAAATTAAGTTCAAGCCACTGGATTTCTGAGTAGTACTCGGATTGGAGCAGCTCCCATTCTTTTCTTAACATGGAACTGAAGTGTTCAAATTTATTTTCTCCTAAGTAATGAAGGTCTGCATCGCGAATGATCAATTCCAGGACTCCACTTGGTTTGGAATTAATGTCGGTGGCAACGATCAGTCTTTCCACATTTCGAATATATTCTTCTCTGACTTTTTGTTCTTCAAGGAAAACACGTGCATGTAAGCAGCCTCTTTTCTCATGGTTTTCCAATCCCTCCGTATATCCCACATCATGAAACCAAGCGGCCAGGATTACCTCCAAGGTGTCGCTCTCGCCAATGCCCATTGCATCACAGAGGTCAACTGCCGCGTCTGCAACAGACTCATTATGTTGTAGGTTGTGATAATGGTGGTTTTGGGATTGACCTAGCATCAATGACTTTACTCTGTCCTCCGCCTTGTTGCGAATATTTTTAACTGAAAGAAGATCCAATAGGAAAGGATATAAAACATAAAAGCACCCCAATTGAAAGGTGCTTGTGTACTTCAAAAATAATGAAAAATCAGCGAGCAATACGGACTTCAACCATAAAAAAGGCGAATTTTTCGTCCACATTCCTGATGTCATAGTGAAGCTTCTCGTTGGATTTTTTGGCTACAGTTAGAAACCCAAGTCCTGCGCCGCCTTTATAACTGAAGTTTTCGTTGCAAAGGGTTTCTATGTACAGTTTACGAAGCTCATTTTTATTGAGTTTGTTCAACTCGTTTATTTTGTAATCGAGCATATTGGCATCTTCAGCCAAGATTAGATTACCTGTGATGATTCGGAAATTCTCTTTGGATAACTTCAGAATAAGAAAAGCATTGGAGTTTCCTTCATCGTCATGTGCTCCATGCAAGGTTGCATTTTGGAGGCATTCGATTAGGACGCTCACAACTCGCTTCATTACTCTGCGCTTACTACCTGCTTCAAGAACTGTGTTTTCAGTAATCTTTAATAAGGAGTCTATCTTGCTTTGTGTGAACTCTCCGGCGATTGAGAGTAATACAATATCAGAATCTCCCAATTCAACAGATTCTTGAAGCAAGCTATGGTAATACGCTTGTAAGTCAGCCAATGCATTTCCCGATAGTGTTGCCATGTAGGGTAACGTTTCTCTTAGCCAAGTGATCAAGGTACGAAATTATGCTAAATATCGACTAAATCACTAAAATGTTCGATAAAAATACCTAGAAGCAAGATATTTGCTTGCTACTAGGCCTAGACAATGGTTCTCTATGCCGTCAAAGGTAAACGCAAGTGTGGGAAATCAAATCTGTGTTGGTTGAACTTTTGAACACCAACAGTTGGAAAATGAAAAACCTCACCGATTAGGGTAAGGTTTTTCAAAGGCTCAATAAAGTAGAATTTGTTTAGGCGTATCTTCTGTATTGGCTTTCAGGGACAATAGACTGTCCTTCAGGGGTTCGGATCAT
>CAZKMC010000031.1:10587-10837 GCA_964553485.1 uncultured Comamonadaceae bacterium | reverse complement strand
ATTCTCTACACAAGTAGTTAATTGGTTTTCTGAATGGCCGCTTAGAAAGGTAGCTTTCCCAAGCTTCTAAGGCAATCTTCTTAGTGACGTTCCACGCATAGGTATTATAACCTGACGGACGAGGAAAAGAATCGATGTGTCTTTTTGCTTCTGCGAGTGTTTTCATGGTAGTGTGTGTTTGATGATACAAACTTCGGGTCCCAGACCGTAACCAACTTACGTTCAACAATTATTATTAGGATAAGTTGAT
>CAZKMC010000031.1:5342-10577 GCA_964553485.1 uncultured Comamonadaceae bacterium | reverse complement strand
AAGTTGATAAATCCCAGAATTTCAGTCTTTTGAGAATTCGGATTTTTGTTCAATTTGGGAATCAAGGACAGGTTCGTCAGGATTAATTGTTGCCCAAGTATTTCTCTGAACTGGATGTATTCCCATCCGGCAATTTTTTGAGAAAGGCATTTTCCAATTATGGCAAAAAGCTTCAACTTGCCTTGCGCATCGGGGATTCTTTGGATCAGGTTGGAGAGAACCTCGAAGTCCATTTTTAATAGCATGCTTACTTGTTTGCCATTTCTTGCTGTGGTACAACCGAGATGGAGACGGTCAGAATCCGTAAAAAATGACAAATGATCCAATCTTAAGATTTCAAATTGCCACTGAGAAATTGGTGATTTTGCTTTCATGTTCTAAGATTTGAAAACAAACATCAACAGGCAGAACTCCTTGTATTTACGTTCTTAAGAATTTGCTAAAAATTATGAATAGAAGTTTAGGGCTTTGCTCAATTCTTCTTTCAAATGTTGACGTAATTCCGCAGGTTGCATGACCTGAGCGGAGCTCCCAAAACCAAGGAAAAGGTTTATCAGTTCAAATGTGATAAGCACTTCAATTTCGAATTCCACAAATGAATCCCCTCTTTCAAGCACCTTTTGCGAATGATGAATTGGTTGGCTTTCTAGATAAGGGGCTAAAGCTTTGGTGCATCTGAATACCACTTTGTTCGGATTGTTGCTCATTTGCGTAATTCCGATGGAGTACTTGAAAAACTTGTCTGGATTAAAGTCAGGGTCAAGCAAAAATGACTCCTCTTTTGGAGTTAATTTTTTGATGCGCTCAAGACCAAAAGTACGGATGGACGAGCTGCTTTCTTCCATCGCAATCAAGTACCAGCGGTTTCTATATTCCTTTAGTAAGTACGGGTGAAGCAAATATTTTTTGAGAGTCGTGGCGTCAAATTTTCTATACGAGATTTCAATTTTCTTCTTTTTCTGAATGTGCTCCAGAATCTTTCCCAAGTGGGCGGCACCCCCAGTGGCAGGGGCGGATTCAAACTCTACATGGCGTTCAATACTTTCGTCATTCGCATCCGGAGTGATGTTGAGTCTGTCAACTATTTTTTCAATTGCATGTTCAAATTGCTTGAAGATCGGAATGTCGCGGAATTGGAACAAAGTGGTAGCTGCAAAATGGATGGCATCAAGGTCTTCGTCGTTGAGGCTGATATCTTTTATGGTGTATTCTGGGTCTTTGTAGTAATAGCCTTTTTCGCCTTTACTGTATGTAATTGGGGCGTAATAGCCCAATTCTGACTCATTACGCATTGCCCAAAGATCTTTTTCAATTGTGCTTTCTGAAATGTTTTCACCATCACTACCATACAATACTTCTTCGCAAGCCTGACGCAAATCTTCTTTGTTTGGATAGGGTCTGGTATCGTTGGTTAGGCACCTGTCTATAATTCGATATCGGAGTAAAGCATATTTATTAGCTGGCATCTTTCGTTATTTTGCAACTTGTAAGCTGTTTGTCAAAGATAGGAGTCCGCTGTGCGAAAACGAATTTGGATTGGAGTAATGTTATTGTTTTGTCTTGGTGTTGCAGCCCTGGCGCTCATACGCACGGAATGGTTTCGTCAAAGGTGGCCATTGACGAAGGTGGAAGAATCTATATTGCCATCAAATGCTCTCGAATTGGCTTTTTTGAATTATTCGGAAGAGGTTTATTTAGCGGCTGAAGAGTTTGATCTGCCCTATGAATATCTAATGGCATTGCTGGTCTTGGAGTGTTCAGGACAAAAACCAGCGGGCTCTCGTTTTGAAAATGGGGTTTACAATCGATTGGTTCAAGTTAAATCTGGAGATCGTAGGAAGTATGAAGCTGTCAAACAGGAACACCTCTTGGAGGCATCCGACGAGGCTATTCGGAACATGGCCACTTCCTGGGGTCCATTTCAATTGATGGGGTATAAATGTGTAGGCATGGATGTGAATGTGAATGACATTCGTGGAGAACGTGCTGTCTTCTATGGAGCTAAATGGATAGAAGAGGAATATGGGCGGATGCTCAGGAAATCCCATTTCAAAGATGCATTTCATTTTCATAACACCGGAAGAAAACATCCTCTTGTGGGAGGCCCAAGAACACATGATCCCAATTACATCAGTCGGGGATTACGGTATATTGAATATTCTAAGTCTAGAAAACCTCAATAAAAAAAGAGCCGATTCTAAAAAGAACCGGCTCTCAACTTAACCAAAACCAAACTACTTAACCTATTTTGATTTGCCTCTCGGGCTTCGTTTGCTTGCTATCCATTTTTGGAATTGTGATGAATAACACGCCGCTATTGTATTCTGCACTGATTTCTTCTTCGTTGACATTTTCCGGAAGTTGGAACTTTCTTTCAAATGTGCTCAAGTGAAATTCTTTCCTTGTGTAGTTCTTCTCACTTTCTTCAGCACTTTCTTTCATTTCGGTACTAATAGAAAGTACACCTTCGTTTACTGCAAGATTGAGGTCTTCCTTGTTCCAGCCGGGTGCGATTAACTCAATCACCCATGCATTTGGATTGTCTTGCACATTGGCAACAGGCATTTTTGCGGTTCTTGGTGAAACCATTGTTTTCTGAAATGATTCGCCTAAAATCAAATCGTCAAAAATTGAGTCAAAGAACGAAGGGCGAACGGGTCTTTTGTGGTGTTTTACGAGTGTCATTGAATGTGTTTTTAAAGTTGGTAATCGAATTTGAACTATCAAGGTCAAACAGAGTGCCATTGGAAAAAATCGCACAGATTGGCTCGCCTCTCATATTATTAACGACAAATAGTCAGTTAAATTCGAAAAACACAGACATTAAGTCAGGCTAGTGGAGTGTTTAGTGGAGTGTTGATTCAATAATGACTTCATTCTCTTAAGAATTATTCACGTTAATTGAGAAGAGTGAATAAATAGGGGGCTGGAATTGACTGGTGTTGCTACCTTTGTTGGAATGAAATTCAGTATTAAATCTCAAGATTCCGGTTCCAAGGCCCGCGCCGGGAAGTTGGAAACTGACCATGGAGTAATTGAAACTCCTATTTTCATGCCCGTGGGGACTGTTGGTAGTGTCAAGGCAGTTTCACAACAAGATCTGGTGAATGATATTGAAGCCCAGATTATTCTAGGCAATACGTATCACCTTTATTTAAGACCTGGGCCTAGAATTCTGGAAGAGGCGGGTGGTTTGCATCAATTTATGCATTGGGACAAGCCTATCTTAACAGACAGTGGTGGTTATCAGGTTTATAGCTTGAGTGACCGTCGGAAAATTACAGAAGAGGGTGCCAAGTTTCGTTCGCATATAGATGGGAGCACGCATATGTTTAGTCCGGAAAAGGCCATTGAGATTCAAAGGTCAATAGGTGCAGACATCATCATGGCCTTTGATGAGTGTACTCCATATCCTTGTGAGTTCGGTTATGCGAGAGAGTCCATGGAAATGACGCATCGTTGGCTTCAACGTTGTGTGGACCACATGAAAATTACGGAGCCACTTTATGGTCATCACCAAAGTCTTTTTCCAATTGTACAAGGGAGTGTATATCCAGAACTTAGGAAACAAAGTGCACATGTAATAGCTGAACATGGTGCAGACGGAAATGCCATTGGAGGTTTGTCTGTAGGTGAGCCACATGAAGACATGTATGCTATGTGTGAATTGGTTTGCGATATCCTTCCTACAGATAAGCCTCGCTATCTTATGGGAGTTGGAACTCCTGCAAACATACTTGAATGTATCGCCCTTGGGGTGGACATGTTTGATTGTGTGATGCCCACTCGGAATGCGCGCAATGGAATGTTGTTCACTAAGAATGGCACCATGAATATGAGGAACAAGAAGTGGGAGGATGATTTCAGTCCACTAGATCCTGACGGGACCTCATATGTAGACAATTATTATTCAAGAGCATATGTTAGGCATTTGTTTATGGCGAATGAACTACTATCACTTCAAATAGCCAGCTTGCACAATCTTTCGTTTTATTTGTGGTTGGTGAAGGAGGCAAGAACTCGAATTTTGGACGGGACATTTTCCAAGTGGAAAAATGAAATGGTTCCAAAATTAAGCGTGCGTCTTTAGTCATTTTAAGGCAATCTGAATTGATTGAATGAAAAAACTGGATTGGTATATCATCCGAAAATTTCTGGGGACATTCTTCTTCATGATAGCCGCATTCTGTGTCATTGCTGTTGTTTTTGACCTATCGGAAAATATTGATGACCTCATTACCAATGACGCGCCGCTACACGAGATTCTCATCGACTATTACCTGAATTTCTGCTTCTATTTTGGAAACATGTTGAGTGCATTCATTGTGTTTCTCACCATCATACTTTTTACCAGTAGGCTGGCTCAAAACACTGAGTTTGTGGCTATGTTGAGTAGTGGAATAAGCTTTCGTAGGCTCATGTTTCCTTACTTCGTGGCGTCTACTTTTTTGGTGATTATGAGTCTGATCATCGCACACATAGTCCTGCCAATTGCCAATGAAGTTAAAGTGAACTTCGAGTTCAAGTATATCCACGTCAACTTTTACATTTCCGATCAGCATTTATATCGCGAAATCACACCTGGAACCATTGCCTATTTCAAAAGCATCACTGCAGACCGCAATGTGGGTTACAAGTTTACCCTTGAAAATTGGGAGGGTGATAAACTCCGCAAAAAACTGGTGGCATCCAAAGCCAGCTTTAACGAAGAGGCACAAACTTGGACCATTACTGATGCCCGAGTGCGCACGATCAATGAAGACGGCACGGAATCATTGGTTCTTAGACAGAGCATAGACACAACACTAAGTATGAAAATCACGGATTTTGGCCAGCGTGCTGAGTTGATGTCTACGATGAATAACAAGGAGCTTGATGAGTACATCGAAAAGGAAAAGCAAAGAGGTTCTGGGAATGTGTCTTTCGTGGAAATTGAGAAATACAGCCGAACGTCCAATGCCTTTGCAATCTATGTGCTCACATTGATAGGTGTTTCAATTGCCTCCAGAAAAGTACGAGGTGGAACTGGATTCCATTTGTTCATGGGAGTTGTGGTTGGCCTCACTTATATCTTCTGTCAGAAATTAGCAACAGTAGCTGCTACCAACGTGGGCCTGCCTGCAGCAATAGCTGTATGGGTGCCTAATTTCCTGTTCTTGCTGTTGGGAATGATCATTTACTACCGAGCACCAAAATGACACGCTTCGCGTGCAATTACGAGTTACGAATCGTTGG
>CAZKMC010000031.1:0-5332 GCA_964553485.1 uncultured Comamonadaceae bacterium | reverse complement strand
GGCTCGTCCCTCGCTGAATTGATGCTCGTCCCTCGCTGATTAGTGTTTGTTCCTCACACTTTTATGCTCCGAAGCCTTGGCGAAGGAGCGCACACTGTTATTAGTCTAGTTTCCCGCTGCGCGTGAGGTAGTTGTTGAATTCGATCTTGGGTGGGAAGGAGAAAATGCCATAGACGGCGGATCCTGATCCGCTCATGCTTGCGTAATCTGCGCCGGCGTCGTAGAGTGCGTCTTTTACCTTTTGGATCTCGGGGTAGAGTTCACATACACCTTTCTCAAAATCATTAACTACATGATCTTTCCACTGTGAAATGGGTAGGTCATGAATCTGCCCGAGGTCAAAAGTTGCGTGCTTGGGTTGGATGTTATGGTAGGCTTCTTTAGTGCTCACATGGATGTTGGGGTAAACCAGCATGATGTGGAATTCAGCTAAGCTGAGTTGAGTGGGAGACAAGATCTCACCTCTGCCGCTCACCAGTTTGGGTTTACGCTCAATGAAGAACGGACAATCAGATCCAATTTCAAGAACCAATCTTTCTTGCTCTTCATTTTGGATATTGAGTTTGAATTCTTGATTTAAAGCTCTTACCACAGCAGCTGCATCAGATGAACCACCGCCAAGCCCAGCGCCAGTTGGAATGTTCTTGAGGAGACCCATCGATACAGCGGGAATTGCATATTGCTTCCTCATCAACTGCAATGTCTTCATGCAAAGGTTGTCCTCTACTGCAGCATCAATGTCGAGCCCCCAACTTTCAAATACATCTGATCCATCTTTTGACGGAAGAATCTCAAGGACATCATTCCATGGGGCAGGGTAGAAGATGCTCAGAATGTTGTGGTATCCGTCTGCTCTTTTTTCCGTGACCTGAAGTCCGATGTTTATTTTAGCCGGTGCAAATTGAATCATGGCTTAATCGAAATAGCCGTATCGCTTGAGTTTGCGCTCATCATCGCGCCAATTCTTATCTACTTTCACAAACATCTGCAAAAAGACCTTGTTGGCAATGAAAGCTTCCATGTCTATTCTTGCTTCTGTTCCAACACGTTTCAACATGTTGCCTTGATGCCCGATCAGAATTCCTTTCTGAGAATCTCTTGCAACCATGATGACTGCTCTGATCCGGACCAAATCCGGACTCACTTTGTATTCTTCAATGATTACTTCACAGGAGTAAGGAATCTCTTGTTTGTAATGCATCAGGATTTTTTCCCTTATGATCTCAGCCATGAAAAAGCGCATGGGCTTGTCCGTCAACTCGTCTTTCGGGAAATAGGGTGGTCCTTCCGGAAGTGCTTTAACAACGGCATCTAGCAGCTTGTCGGTATTGAATTTATGCAAGGCCGAGATTGGAGCAACCTTGGCGTTTGGAAGGACCTTTTGCCAGTACAGGAGTTTCTTCTCCATGTTGGCTTGGTCGCTTTCGTCAATCTTATTTACCAAAATGAAAATCGGAATATCCAGCTTGGATAAACGTTCGATCAGATCAGTGTGTTTGGCTTTGTTTTCATTCACCTCAGTCACCCAAAGCAATACATCCGCATCTTGAAGCGCCGTATAAACGAAACGCATCATGCCTTCCTGAAGCTTGTATTTTGGGTCTAAAATCCCAGGAGTGTCTGAATAGACGATTTGAAAGTCTTCCTCATTCACAATGCCCATTATTCGATGCCTTGTGGTTTGGGCCTTAGACGTAATAATAGAGAGTCTTTGTCCCACTAATTGATTCATGAGAGTGGACTTCCCTACGTTAGGGCTACCAATAATATTTACAAATCCGGATCTATGTATCAAGGGGTGTGAATTGCTTTTGCAAAGAAAGAAAAACTATCTATATTTGCAGTCCTCATTTGGGAAGTATCCCACATGAAAAGAGAGTGCGGGGTGGAGCAGTTGGTAGCTCGTCGGGCTCATAACCCGAAGGCCACAGGTTCGAGTCCTGTCCCCGCTACCAAAGAAGAAAGAAGGTCTGATGCAAATCAGGCCTTTTTTTATATTCTTTTTTTGGCCTCTCGGCCGAGGAAGGTGCTCTGCGTCAGGAAGATACGTTTGCCTGCCGACGAGTGTCCCCAGTTTCATTTGCCAAGCTCTAAAAGTGGACAGAAGGATTCCAGGCCAGGCGAGCAAGGAAAATTAAAACGCAGATTAGACCATTCCTCGGCCGAAAGGCCAAACCCAATAATTCCAAAAAATCACCTGCATTCTTCAAAATGACAAGTTGATGAGGTGATGTATTGCCTTGAATCCGTACTTTTATAGCTCAAGTAACGCTCATTTATGCCGTTTAATACCGTCTTTTCCTGGTTCATAAAGAAACGTGTTCACCAGATTGACTTGTTTCGCAAATTTCCTGTGGAGGTGCAGCAAGAATGGTTTGAAAATTTGCTGGAGAATGGGCGTCTAACATCCTTTGGAAAAGAGCATGGTTTTGATAAAATCCGGACGGTAGCTGACTTTAAGAAGGCTGTGCCGGTGAGGACATACGAAGAATTCAAGCCCTATATAGATCGTTTGCGTGATGGTGAAAATGAAGTGTTGTGGCCGGGTAAGGTGAAGTGGTTTGCAAAGTCCTCCGGTACTACAGGCGACCGAAGTAAGTACATTCCTGTTACCAAAGAAGCTTTGGAAGATTGCCATTATGCATGTGGAAAGGATCTGTTGGCGTTGTATTGCAGCCAATATCCAGAAGCCAGATTGTATTCTGGAAAACACCTTGTTTTGGGTGGAAGTAGCAAGATCAGTGAGATCGGAGATGATTGTTATACCGGTGACCTAAGTGCCATCATTATTCAGAATTTACCTTTGTGGGTAGAGTTGAAGCGGACACCTGCAAGAGACATTGCTTTGATGGATAATTGGGAGGAAAAAATTGAACGATTGGCCCAGTCTACTATTCATGAAGATGTAAGCATTTTGGCGGGTGTTCCTTCATGGACACTCGTATTGCTAAAGAGAATTCTGGAGATTACCGGAAAAACAAACATTAGGGACGTATGGCCCAACCTCGAGCTTTTCATGCACGGTGGGGTAAGTTTTAAGCCATACAGAGCTCAATTTGAGGCACTTATTCAAGGGCCAGGGATGCACTATTTTGAGACCTATAACGCTTCTGAAGGATTCTTCGGGATTCAAGACCGCTTAGAGGCTGATGACATGCTTCTGATGCTGGACTATGGAATTTATTATGAATTCATGCCAATGGAAGAGCTTGGCCAAGAGTTTCCAAAAACGCTGGAATTAAGAGAAATTGAATTGGATACTAATTATGCTTTGATCATTTCAACCAATGGTGGATTGTGGCGTTATTTGGTTGGAGACACCATTCGTTTTACTTCTCGGAATCCTTACAGAATACAGGTAAGCGGAAGAACGAAGCTTTTCATTAATGCATTTGGAGAAGAGCTGATCATTGAAAATGCCGAAGATGCCATGCAAGCTGCTTGTGACTTAACAGGAGCATTGGTAACTGATTATACTGCGGGCCCTGTCTATATGAATGCCAATAAAGGAGGTAGTCATGAGTGGTTAATCGAATTTGAGAAACCGCCGGCAGATTTGGTGCAATTCACTGAGGCGCTGGACAACAAGCTGAAAGAATTGAATTCAGACTACGAAGCCAAAAGAACTGCCAACCTTTCATTGGGAGACCCACTAGTTCAAGAACTTCCTTCTGGAACGTTTTATGCATGGATGAAAAGTAGAGGGAAACTTGGTGGTCAGCACAAAGTGCCTCGTTTAAGCAACTCAAGAGACTATCTGGATGAAATCAAAACCATGGTAGACAATGGGGGACTGGTAGAGACATTATGACAAGTTTATTCATCCACTTATTTTTTATTGGGTTCACTTTCCTACAGTCCTGGACGATTCCAGCAGATGCGCATGTACGTGTTGACGAAATAGGAAATGTGTATGTGATCAGCTCAGACGCAATCCAACTTCTTCCTGGCGGAAATTCACCGGCCGCTATTTATAGTGAGGCATCTTTTGGTGCAATTCAGTCTTTGGATTTGAGAGACCCATTAAAACCTATGGTTTTTTTTAAGGGCAGTGGGAAAATGGTTTTTCTGGATAATACAATGTCAGTGCAGGGACAGGTAATTGACCTATTTGATGCGCCGGTGAATCAACCGTTGCTAGCTTGTAGCAGTGTAGATCACCATGTATGGGTATTTGATGGTATCAACCAAGAGTTGATTCGAATTAGTCCCACTTTCCGTGTTACTGCGCGCACGGGGAATTTGATGCAGTTGATTGGTGCTGCGGTAGAACCGCTTGTATTGATGGAAAGGGATAATCGCATTTATTTAGTTGACGACAAAAAACGAGTGCTAGAATTTGATCTCTTCGCCACTTTTCTTGGTAAGCGATTGGTGCCTGGTGTTGTGGATATTGACGTGCGCAAAGAAACTGTGTATGCATTAACCAATACGAACGAAGTGTTTACATGGAATCGTACGCTTGTTCTTCCAAGATTAGTTGACCTTCCTCCGCATGAGGAATTACGTTCAATAAATATTTTGAGAGACCGTGTTTTTCTTCAGTCTAAGAAGGAATTACGTTGCTTCAAGATTAATTGAACGATTGTCTGGTCTCAAGTCATTGGAGCGTCCTATTTTTTGTACTTTAGTTCGCCTGAAAAAATTCGAAATATGCACATTGCAATAGCCGGGAATATTGGTTCCGGGAAAACAACATTGACCACTTTACTAGCAAAACATTACAAGTGGACACCCCATTTTGAGAATGTAGATGACAATCCCTACCTGAATGATTTTTATAAAGACATGCAGCGTTGGTCATTCAACTTGCAGATTTATTTCTTGAATTCTCGTTTTGCTCAAATTCAGGATTTGCGAGAGAGTGGAGAGAATATCGTCCAGGATCGCACAATTTATGAAGATGCGTACATCTTTGCTCCAAACCTTCATGCGATGGGGCTAATGACCACTCGCGACTTTGAAAATTATCTTGCACTTTTTGAGTTGATGGATGATTTTGTAGCTCCTCCAGACTTATTGATCTATTTAAGAGCTTCGGTTCCTGCTTTGGTTTCTCAAATCCAAAAGAGAGGAAGAGAATACGAAGAAGCAATCCGCTTGGATTACCTTACTCGCTTAAATGAGCGCTATGAGGCCTGGATTTCAACTTATGATAAGGGGAAATTGCTTGTGATCGATGTAGACCATAATAACTTCCATGAGGATACTGAAGACTTCGGAAAAATTGTTCAATCGATAGATGCTGAAATTCACGGGTTGTTCGAATAACCCGAAATGATAGAAATGAAAAAGGCCGACTTCTTATGAAGTCGGCCTTTTTTTATGTCGT
>CAZKMC010000030.1:0-16643 GCA_964553485.1 uncultured Comamonadaceae bacterium | reverse complement strand
CTATAAGGATTTCGTTCATTGGGAGGTGCGTATTGAGGAAGCTTCATTGGCCCAATCACCAAGGCTGAATAGTCGATACTCAACCCCCATTTTTTGTGGGAATATCCAGCTCTTATTTTTGAACTTAATTCCGGACTAAATAGCTGCTCTTCTATCATGGAATCACCATTTTCTAAAAGCTCAATTACCGAATTTTTCATCCACGTGGCACCCACAGCAAATTGAAGCCCGTTGTTTAAGTATTGCGCGTATTCTGCGCTCAACCCATATCCTGTGCCATGTCCCTCAAGGTTGCGATATACGATTGTGTTCGGGTCAACGTCATAGTCGGGAATGATCTTGTTTGAAAAACGTGTGTAGAATCCATCTGCATCAAAAGTGGAGTAGGAGCTTGGAAAAGCAAATATGCCGTGGAGATTAAGGCTAGTATGAAATGATCTTTCAGGCTCGAGCTCTTCTTCAACCACAATGTTTCTGCTACCTGAAAGAGCCGCATGGTCTTCTGTAAATAAATTCACCACCCGAAAACCGGTCCCGGTATTTAGGCGAATGGCCAAGTCATGTGGAAGTTGCCGTTTAATGCTTAATCTTGGTGATATCACCACTCCATGCGCTTCATGGTAATCTGCACGCAGTCCTGACAGAATATCCCATTTTTCCCAACCAGTGAAAAGATCCTGAACAAAAACACCTGGCGTATATTCAAGCCCAGAATAATCT
Source organism: uncultured Comamonadaceae bacterium (assembly GCA_964553485.1). GTDB lineage: Bacteria > Bacteroidota > Bacteroidia > Flavobacteriales_D > Sanyastnellaceae > CAZKMC01. The sequence goes on along the minus strand of CAZKMC010000030.1, from coordinate 15,923 downwards.
ACAGTCGTGTTGTCTGAATAGTCATTCAACTTTTGAGATACACCTGTAAGAATCTGGTGGCCTTTGTATTGGAATCCTCTAATGACATTCACAAAGCCCACATGTTGCAAAGCATTGAAACTCACATTGCCATAATAACTCTCCTGTTTGTGCCGGTTTAAGCTCCAGTCAACTTTCCATTGACTTCCCAAAGGAATGGTTCCTAGAGCTTCAAGACGCCGTGTTTTTATATGTTCTCCGTAGATGCTGTCGCTGCCAGAAAATTCTGGATTCCAGTTTAGCTCTCCACCAAACCTAGACTCCTCATAATACCTAAAACTCAATTTTATGTCTTTTCCATTGCGCAATGAATAATTTCCTTTAGTGAACAGCGAGAGCCTCTGAGAAAGAGGGATGTCAGTGAAATAATCTCCGTTGTTATCTAACCTAACTGTATTTTGAAAATGATTCGCGCTCAATAGCCAGTTGAATCTTTCGCCTGTTTTACCAGAAATACCAAGGTCGGTATTGAACTCTCCGTGGGTACTAGCACTATGAGCCGCCATCAACAAAGGCATCCCTTCTGGATTTTTGGTGACAACATTAATCACTCCACCCATGGCTTCTGATCCGTATTGTGTGCTTGCGGGACCTTTAATTATTTCGATTTGTTCTACCATGGATTTGGGAATGCCGTTGAGACCATAAACCGCAGCAAGCGAGCTCATTATAGGCATCCCGTCAATCAAAACCAGAGTGTATGGTCCTTCCATTCCATTCAGGTGGATGTCATTTGTACCACAAACCCCACAATTAATAACCTCTTGTACGCCGTTGACAAAATTTAAATTCTCCACAACACTACTTGAGGGAATCTGATTCAGCAAAGCCGACGTAATCACTTGAGTTTTGATTGGAGAGTCTAGCAGGCGCATGGGGTATAGAGTGCCTGTAACAACAACCTCGTCAATGACTTGAGCTAAAGGCTTTAGCACAACCGATAATCCTTTGGTTGACGACGCACTCAAATTGATACGCTCTGGCTTGAACCCAAGTGCACTTATTTCCAGCCGGAGAGTTGCACTTAGGTTGACTTGAATCACAAACCTCCCACCTTCGTCTGCACTCACCCCATTTTTTGTCGACAAATCAATAATATGTGCGTATGCAACGGGCTTTCCAAAGTTGTCTATGATTTTGCCGGAAATGGTTTCTTGCCCATAAAGGGGAGAGCCTAGTAGAAAAGAGAAAAAGAGTATAAAGTGAAGTCTAGTCAAAATAAATATTTAGACAAATCTAAAAAATGTATTTGGATTAACAAATTTACTATTTTTGTATCCAAAGAATTTTAATGGCCAGCGAATCGGTAGAGAACTACATCAAATGCATTTATTCACTTGAACAGATGGAGTCTGGAGGAGTGAGTACCAATGCAATAGCAGAAAAACTTTCTACAAAGGCCAGTTCGGTAACAGATATGCTCAAGAAGCTGAAGGAAAAAGGGCTAACTGATTACAAAAAGTACCACGGCGCTAGACTCACTACCAAGGGTAGGAAAATGGCTGTTGGAATTATTCGCCGGCACCGACTTTGGGAGGTGTTTTTGGTGGAAAAACTTGCATACGGATGGGAAGAGGTGCATGATATAGCAGAACAACTTGAGCATATTGAATCGGAAGAATTATCTGATCGTTTGGATCAATTCCTCAGTTTCCCACGCTTTGACCCTCACGGTGATCCGATTCCAGATTCCGATGGAAAAATTAGGGATGAACGCGAAAAAATCCCCCTCGCTTCTTTGCAAGTAGGAGAGACGGGTGTGGTCATTGGTGTGCAAGATTCGAGTGCAGACTTTCTCAAATACTTGGATGATGTGCAATTGCAACTCGGAGCAAAATTGGAACTCTCAGCCGTTTATGCATTTGATCAAAGCATGGTATTGAAAGTCAACAATAAAGAGAGAACGGTCAGCCACTTGGTCTCCAAAAACATCTTAGTTCAAAAAACATAATAATGGATGCAATTCTAAGTTTTTTCGAGGGTATTGGCCCTGTATGGGGAGCCTTGATTGCCACCACCTTTACATGGATGGTCACTGCTGCCGGCGCTTCATTGGTCTTCTTTTTCAAGGAGATGAAACGGAGTGTGTTGGACGGAATGTTAGGTTTTACTGGCGGAGTTATGGTGGCGGCAAGTTTTTGGTCGCTGTTGGCACCGGCCATCGAAATGACTCCGGGAGAAGGATTCACCAAGGCATATCCCGCAGCAATTGGGTTTGCAGTAGGTGCTTTGTTCCTTTTCGCTATGGACAAATTTATTCCTCACTTGCACATCAACTTTTCCAGAGAGGAAGCAGAAGGCATGGAAACTAAATGGCACAAAACTACATTGCTCGTCCTCGCCATCACTTTGCACAACATTCCGGAGGGACTAGCAGTTGGTGTGCTATTTGGAGGTGTTGCTGAAGGAATTCCGGGAGCAACTATAGGTGCGGCGGTTGCTTTGGCCATTGGAATCGGTATCCAGAATTTCCCGGAGGGAATTGCTGTGGCGATGCCTTTGCGCAGAAATGGAGTGAGCAGGGGAAGAAGTTTTTGGTTTGGACAATTGTCCGCAATTGTAGAGCCAATAGCTGGTGTGGCGGGTGCATTGGCGGTGATTTACCTGCAGCCGATTTTGCCATATGCACTTGCATTTGCCGCCGGGGCCATGATCTACGTGGTAGTAGAGGAGGTGATTCCGGAAACTCAGAGAGACAAATACACAGACATCGCAACCCTTGGATTTATTGGAGGTTTCATTGTGATGATGTTCCTAGATGTAGGTTTAGGTTAGCGCTCCCGCGCGAGGAGAGGTGCATACAAGAAAGAAGGAACAGCTCTCTAATGACTAGTTTCAAAGCCGGGTTCTAGTGGCAGCTCTCAGAAGTTGAGCAAAGATCATTATAGGAGAGGAGAGGCAATTGAAGTCCAGAAAGACCATTCCTCGGCCAGAGGCCAAACCTTAAAAAACATGCCCGTTCACCCACTTGTATGCCACCCTTTCCATGTCCATGCCACCCAAATTGCCAGAGGTCATCAAGAGGAGATTTCCACCTTCTGGCTGTAATTCCTTGAGCTTCTGCTGCACATCAGTTCCCTTGATGAAGACCTGTAAATCTTCTCTGGCAAATGCTTTTTTGACGTCATCAATGGTAATTGCGGGCAGACGTTTGTGAGCCACAACTTCCGGAGAATAGTAAAGTAAAGCGACATCTGCCGCATCCATAGCACCTTGGTATTGGTCTAAAAACTCCTTGTTCAAGCTGCTGTAAGTATGCAACTCCATGCAAGCCACCAATTTGCGCTCGGGGTACTGGTCCTTGACGGCATCTGTGGTGGCTTTGAGCTTGGATGGACTATGCGCAAAATCACGAAAAACCAGTCTGTCATCCGATTTAGCCAATTCTTCCAAACGAAGAGACGCTCCTTTGAACGTGCTCATTGCCTCATAGAATTTCTCTTCGTCTACACGCAAAGCAAGACAAACAAGTCGGGCTCCATTGAGATTCTGCAAGTTGTGTTTGCCGAAAACATGGATGGGATACTTCCCAAATTCCGTGATGAGGTAGGTGGTTCCATCAATGATTTCATGGGGATGTGTTCCGTAAGGCTGTTTCACCAAGTTGTAAGTAATAGCGTCAACCATCTCCTTTACAACAGGATCTTCTTCGCAATAAATGAGTGTTCCGCTAGGAGTGATGTACTTGGTAAACTCCTTGAACTGCTCCACATAATTTTCAAAAGTTGGAAAGACGTTCATGTGATCCCAAGCAATTCCGCTGATCAAAGCGATGTCTGGGAAATATAGGTGGAATTTGGGACGTCGATCAATCGGAGAGCTTAAATATTCATCACCTTCCAACACGGCCACACGTGCGTCTTCTGGAAAGTCAACCATACAATCAAAGCCGTCTAATTTTGCTCCAACCATGTAAGAGGTAGGTCGCTCCACAGCCCTCAATACATGGAGAATCATGCTTGTGATGGTGGTCTTTCCATGGCTTCCGCTTATGACTGCGCGTGTAATGTGCTGTGTAGCCTTGAAGATGTATTCAGGATACGAGTTGATTTTGATTTTGAGCTCCTGTGCTTTGAGTAATTCCGGGTTGTCCGCATGTGCATGCATGCCCAGTATAACGACCTTGATATCCTCTGTGATATTCTCAGGAAACCATCCGGTTTTTTCTGGCAGAATTCCCTCTGTATTTAACCTCGATTTTGAGGGTTCAAAAATTTCATCATCTGAGCCAGTTACTTCGTGTCCTTGGCGTTTCAATGCAATTGCCAAGTTGTGCATGGCACTGCCTCCTATAGCGATGAAATGAACTCTCATGTTAAACTTTTCGGTTTGATTTGAACTTGAATGTCGGGGCCAAATATAGGGTGTAAAAAACTATCTTTCTCAGATGAAATTCCCGCTTTCAAAATCTCAAAAGGTGCTAATGTTGGTCTTGACAGTGCTCCCTTTTGTGTTTTTTGGGTTGTACTTTTTTCAGTTTTACACCACGTTTTTCAAGGTGTTCCCACCGCAATTAACCTCCAATGAGGTTCCCGAATTGTTCAAGGATATGGGAAGGTTGATGTTGCCTTTTTTCCTGGGTTTCATTTCACAAATGGCGGTCTATATTTTGTATCTGTTACATGCAATCAAAAATCCCAGGTTGACGGAGGGGAATGACAGGTTAGTTTGGATATTGGTTTTGATTTTTGCGGGACCGATTGGTAGTTTTATTTATTGGAGATTGCAGGTGTGGCTTGAAAAAGAAAAGCGATTTCAGGAAGAATATGATAATTAATTTTCCGCTCCCCATCTCAACGGAACGTTCATCATTCATTTGATAAAATAAGGATGTTCTTTTGCAATTTTGGTAGGTAAATCATCAACTATGAGTCAGCTTTGGAAAGATATTTGTTTGGGTTTTAGCACCTATGGGAAGAGTTTTTCCTTTATCTCACAGAACAAACTGTGGCATTACTATCTCTATCCATTGGCTTTCATCATCGTGTTTTCAATTGCAGCTACCGCTGGAATAAGTGGTATGAATGATTGGCTGACTCCAATGATATATGACATGTTGTCTTTGGAAGAAGTTCCTGGTGAGGGTTGGTGGGAAATCACTTTGAATTTTCTTAAAAATGCCAGCCATTACTTGATATCGTTTGTGATTTGGATTGGACTTATTTTCATTTATTACAAAGTGAGTAAATACTTGGTGCTCATTTGTATGTCACCAGTGATGGCAATTGTTTCAGAGCGGACAGATGAAATACTCATTGGAAGAAAAGTAGCTTTCAATTTTACTCAATTAATCAAAGATGTGTGGCGTGGAGTTTTGATTGCACTTCGGAACATGTTTCTGGAGATTGGAATCATCATCATTCTTGCCTTGGTGAATCTCTTAGTAGGACTCATTTTTGCACCTTTTGCCGTCATTACAACTCCTTTGTTTGCAATCATTACATTTTTAGTTGGAGCTTATTTTTATGGTTTCTCAACCATGGATTACAGCAGCGAAAGAAACAAGTTGAATGTCCGTCAGAGTATTCGTTTCATTCGCAAATACAAGGGGATTGCTTTGGCAAACGGAACCATCTTCACCATGTGGCTGATAGTGCCGGTCTTGGGAACGTATATAGGAACTATTTTCGCTCCTATAACATGCACAGTAGGGGCCACATTGGCCATTCATGAGCGGACCAATGGAAATCTATTGGAGGGATTAGAAAAAAGGAATTAGTAGATAATGAGTTTTCTCTTCACCTGAAAACTCTCTAGCTGAACTACAACAAAGTAGGTACCTCTTTCAAGATGACCTACGGAAACAGGTCCGCCTGTGTAGTTAAGTCCCATTACGGGTCTTCCACTTGCGTCATACAAGGTTAGAAATTCTAATCCCTCAGAATTCTCATTAATGATTGTAATATGCTCATTAGCGGGATTTGGGAAAACGGCAACATTTTGTTTGAGAATGTCCTCATCTATCACATAAAAATCTGGGAACAATCCATTTAATTTGGAGATGTTCAAATTGTGAGGGTTGAGGAATTTATCAAATTCATCCCAAGCTAAAGAGAGCTTTCCGAAATAAGAAAAGTTGGAGGTGCTGCAATCTCCGAAGCCACCTAAAAAGCTACCAATTACCCGGCCAAATTCGTCAAACAAAGGAGCTCCCACAGATCCGGCTTGAATGGTTCCAATGTCCCAATCCTGGACTTCCCAAACCAATTGGTTATGAAAAACCTCCATGTTCGGCATGCCTTGTTCGGAGCAGATTTTTTTAACGTCGCCTTTTGGATAGTGAATGCTCGTGACTTCAAAGGGGGTTCCTCCTGACTTGTCCCAACCCGCATGAAAAACGTTCCAACTATCAAGTGGCTTTCGACTGAGTTCAAGCAATGCGAGACCTGCACCAGGAGCTACTGCCAATTGTGTTGTTCCAGAAATTGAATTCTTCAATTTGCCTCGTGTACTTGGAGAGCAAGTATTGCTTTGGAAATTAAAGTTGGCAACAAAACTTTCGGGGTCACCTACTACATCTGCCAAGGCAACCAGTAACAGAGGTCGGCCATCTTGTGCTGCATTGTTCAACATAACACCGTTGCACCATCGAGTGCCGTCGTCTACAGTTAATCTGACAACTGCAGACCTTTGAGAAATCCATTGTAAATAGTCATCACAAATTACATTGACGTTACATGAAGTCTCCAATTCGCTATCACATGATTCTGTTTCTACTACACGATAGGCATGCGCCACAGATCTGATTTTTAGCTCACCATCATTGCGTGCATTGTAAGGTTCATAATACTCAAGGATGAGCCGATCTCCTCCAACTGGATTGGTTGTAAAGACTCCTGAATCCTTGTTATTCTCTGAGGAAATAGGACCAATTACTTCCGATCTGTCTGGCTTGTACAAGTACAATAGCGAACCTTTTGGAAGACTAAGCTCCGAAAAGGTAACTGCAAGGGAATGGGCATTTGAGGATTCAATTGCAAGCATCCAGATACGGTCGCCATTTGACATGGTGACCCACCTTCCTGAATTCTGCAGCCCAAGGTTGACTTGATGTTTGTATGCAAAACGATAAGGAACGCTTTTATCTTGATTCACTACTTCGTCAACTTGCATCAATTCTGCTACATTGACTTCATTAAGAACAACATAGGAAAGATTGACATCAATTTCGTCATCAAGACTCCAGGAAACAGGGTGCGTCTGTGGTTGGGCGTTCAGAATTCCAAAAGCCATACATGCAAAAAAGAAAGACAGAATATACCGACTGTGCATGTAATGGATAGTGATTTGTAAATTTGAAGCGTCCTTATCAGAAATTAAAGATAATGAAAAGGACCGAAATAGGTCAGCCCACCTTCATTCTGATAGGAAACGCTTACATTCTTGACGCGCTTTGTAACATATTAGTTGCATGGTCGTCTTCCTTTTGACAGCTCATGACACAAGAAGAATTTCAGCATACTGTAATCCCACTGAAACACAAGCTGTATCGGTTTGCTCTGCATTATCTTTCTAACGAAGAAGATGCGCGAGATGTGGTACAAGATGTGATGCTGAAGGTTTGGGAAAGTGGTTCTAAACTCACTGTAGTCCGGAACATAGAAGCTTGGTGCATGACTCTTTGTAGAAACCGCAGTCTGGACAAGTTAAAGAGAAAGGATAGGCTACAAGAAGATGTAAAAGAACACATACATCTAAAAGTTGAAGCCCCAAGTGCAGTTACTTTGGCTGATCGGAAAGCTATGATGATACGGATTCGTAGAGTCATGAATAACCTTCCTGATGCACAAAAAGAAGTGCTGCTACTTCGGGATTTTGAGGGAAGAAGTTATCAGGAGATTGCAGAAATTTTGAATATGGACATAAACCTCGTAAAGGTGAATTTGCACAGGGCAAGGAAATCACTTCGAGTACACGTGATGGATTATAAAGAACATGGAATACAATAAATCGACAATAAAAGAGGGCGTTAACCGCTTTTTGGAAGGCGAAACTTCTTTAGAAGAAGAAGCAGCTTTGCGCAGTTTTTTCCGCTATTCTGAAGCTCCTCCAGGACTCGAGGATCTTGCGGCATACTTCTCTCTTGTAGATGAACATGACGCAGCTAATGGCCTGGATGATTCTTTTGACGAAGGTCTTATGGAAAAAATTCAGCCAAAGAAAGAGCTGAAATTTGTTGGGTTATCTCCAAAAAGATGGTTGTCTGCAGCAGCAGTTGTGATTGCTGTGCTCTCCATCTATTTTATGAGCCAACCCGAAGAACCTCAGCCAGTAGCACAGGAAATACATTCGCAAGAAGAAATACGCCAGGCTTTTGATCAAGCTAAGGCAGCTTTGTTGCTAGTGGGAAATAATTTAGAAAAAGGAAGAATACACGCGGCCAGCATTAATCAATTTAGTGAGGCCCAAGAAAAAATTAAAAAGAAATGAAAATACTAATAACAAGTTTGTCGCTGCTAATATTGACCACAGGTCTGTTTGCGCAAAATGATGCCATAAGTCGATTTTACTCCGCATATGAGGAGGGAGAAGGGTTCACCAAAATAACCATGGGAAGCAAGATGTTTCAAATGTTTATGCACCTTGAAGGTACCACCGAACAAGAGAAGCAAATGATCGAAACAGTATCTAAAATTGAGGGTATGAAAATCCTTGCTTTGGAAAATGATCAAATTGGGAAATCTCAAGAGATGTATAAGTCGGCACTGAAAAAGCCAAGTTCTGAATATGAAACACTCATGACAGTGGAAGATGAAGGGATTAAAATGAGTTTCTTTATCCGAGAATCCAATGGAAAGGTCGCTGAACTATTAATGATTTCTGGAGGTCCTTCAGAGTTTATGATCATGTCCTTGCTTGGCGATATTGATCTAAACCAAATTGCAAACTTGGGTAGAAGCATGAACATCGAAGGAATGAATAAACTTCAATTTATAGAAGAGTAGTGTTGAAGAGAAGCATAGTCATAGCATTTCTACTTATAAGCACGCACGCGTGTCTCTGTCAATCGCAAATGACACGGTCCACGCTCAAGCAACTGAATGAGTACAAAGACAACTACAATGAAGCTCGGTTTGAAGCGTATCAATCTGGAGTGAAGGGAAGCGCCGACTCAATTCCCAAACCACCAAAATTCACGGAGACTTATATCTACCCAAGTGTTCTGAGAGCATTCAACATTGAAAAGGACCCAACTTGGACACAGATTAGCCGCGATATGAGAAAAGTGGTTGGGTATCAAGTGTCAGAACATCCTAAAATGCCATGTAAAAAATTGATTCAAGATTATAGCAAGAACATTCAGGGCGAAGGTTATGAACTATGGCTTGAAATGAGCGGAGAAACAGATATGAGCCTTTTTGTAAAAGAGGAAGATGACAACGTAGTGGGTGCAGTCTATTTGTTGAAATCCAATGAAAATCTCACAGTAGTGGATTATATCGGGTTTATCGATCCAGCATTACTTTTGAAATTCGCCCAAAACCCTCAAGAATCCATATTGAAATCACTCCCTAAAAACCTCCTTAATTTTCTCCCCGCCGAATGAGCCAGATCATTCTTGAAACTAGCCTACTTTCGAAGCGATATGGACGTGTCCACGCAGTTGATGACCTGAACCTTCGAATAGAGAAGGGAATGGTCTTTGGCCTGCTTGGTCCAAATGGAAGCGGCAAGACAACTACCCTAGGAATGCTCCTCGGGGTTACTTCGATTACATCTGGTGGCTTCACTTGGTTTGAAGACAAACCTGACCACCAAGTGCGAAAGAAAATAGGTGCAATTCTTGAACGACCAGTTTTCTACCCTGGATATACTGCTGTTCAAAATTTACAGGTTGTAGAAAGAATCAAAGACCTGGACGGAAAAAACCGCAATGAGGTGCTGAAAATGGTAGGGCTGTATGACCGCAGAAATGACCCGTTTGATGAGTATTCTCTTGGAATGAAGCAAAGACTAGCCATTGCATGCGCAATGTTGTGTGACCCAGAAGTGCTAATTCTGGATGAACCTACAAATGGATTGGACCCTAAAGGAATCTCTGAGATACGAGAAATGATCCTTCAAATAGCAGGTATGGGCAAGACTATCATTCTTGCAAGTCACTTGTTGGCCGAAGTTCAAAAAGTATGTACAGACTTTTGTGTGTTGAGGGAAGGTAAACTGATACATACTGGGAAAGTAAATGCTTCGTTGGGAGATGCAGAAATCATAGAGGTAGATGCTTTGAACCGAGCAAAATTATTAGAGACGCTGCAAAATTGGGGCAAGACCAAATCAATTAAGTCTGACGATACCGTGCCTGTCCTAACTGCTGAATCAGGAACAACTGCCGAAGAACTAAACGCTTATTTGATCACTCATGGTATCACAGTGAATCACCTGGTGAAGCGCAGTCAATCATTGGAGGAACAATTCCTTGAAATCCTTAACCAGAACCCATGATTAGATTGTTGCAATTTGAGTATCTGAAGGTACGGCCGGCAAAATATTTCTGGGTGTTGATAGGCGTGTTTGGACTGTTTTTGACTGCCCTCCCTATCTCAATTCACGCGTTGGGGGAGTGGATAGTCAACAATGTAATGCCGGATGAGCTTGTATTGACGAGCATCGTGCCGTTCTACGACTTCGAAGATATTTGGCAAAATTTCACCTTTCTGTTTCAATACTTGACGCTCTTTTTAAGCTGCTTGGTTATTATCAATGTATCGAGAGAATTTGATCTAAAAACTATTCGCCAGCATGTCATTGATGGCATGAGCAGAAAAGAAGTACTGTGGGGGAAAATCCTCTTTATTGTTGGCTTGGCGTTTACCATTACTGCTTTTGTCTTTGTTCTGGGACTGGTGTTTGGAGGGTTGTATTCTCCTGTGGGCGGCGCCGAAATGATCTTTAGAAATATCGAATTTCTAGGCGCTTATTTTCTCCATCTGGTGCATGATCTATTACTTGCGATGCTCTTTGCAGTTATCATTCGCAGGCCGGGAATAGCCACAGTAATATTCATCTTTTATGCTGGGATAGCTACTTTCAGCGGTATGTTCGTTCGGTATGGACTTCAAAGACCCCTTTTGGCTGATTTGCTGCCTTATGGCAGCACCAAAATCCTCATTGATACTCCCTTTGCTAAGTACATTCTATGGGAAACTCAGGATTTTATTCGGGGACAAGACCTTGCAGTTACCCTAGGTTATATTGCCATTCTCGTCTTGTTGAATGCCTGGATAATTGTTAAAAAAGATCTTTAAGAGGCAACCTTTTACCCTGTTTAGAGCATCTTTATTATGAATCTACACCCGTTTCATATGAAAGCTCTTTCCTTCCTTTTGTGTTCAGTTATGTGCCTAACATTCATCGGTGTAAAGGCTCAGGACTGTGTTGACCCCAATCAAATAGACCCAAATATTCTTTGCACGCAACAATATGATCCTGTGTGTGGATGTGATGGTGAAACTTACTCCAACGAGTGGTACGCCTATTATTTTGGCGGAGTAACTTCTTGGACTCCAGGTGTTTGTCCCCCGGATAGTACCGAATGCATGGATCTTGCAGGGATAGACTTTGGTCCTTGTGATGCAATACTTGGAGTTGGAGTTATCAATGGACAATGCACCTGGATCTCAGGGTGCAGCCTTGAAGTAGACAGTGTGGATTACAGCCCCTATGTGTTTGAAGATATGGCCAACTGTCAATTACAATGTGATTCTCTTGGCTCATGCATTGATCCATTGCAAATTGATACCACCTTCGTTTGCGACCTCTATGATTTTGACCCTGTTTGCGGATGTGACAGCATTACATACATCAATTCATGTGTAGCAGAACATCATCACGGATTAACTACTTGGACCAATGGTCCATGTGCTGATTCATGTGAGCAGCCTTGGCAACAACAAAATTTTGGATGTCCAGAAAACTGGGATCCGGTATGTGGTTGCGACAGTATCACATATGGAAATGAATGTGAAGCATGGTACTACGGTGGAATTTCCCAATGGTTGCCAGGGGAGTGTGACAGTACGATCGCTGTGCTAAATAAAAATCCTTTGAAGCAGGTCATGCTGTATCCAAATCCCACAACAGGCACTGCATACATTACTGGAGTGTCAGGTCAGTTTAACTGGGAGATTCTGGATTTGACCGGAAGGGTAATCTCTAGGGGACAATCATCAAACACTACCACAAGCCTTGACGTAGAAAATCTATCTCCTGGATTATATATTGTTCAGCTTAGAGCGAGAAATCAAAAAATTGGACTGCCTTTGATGATCGAGAAGGAGTAAAGGTCCATCAAGAATAGAAGCCCTGTTTCCTGAAAGTGAAACGGGGCTTTTTAGTTCGTGTTCACACCATACTTGCCCGGACCAACAAATGCAATGGCCAAAGAACCTGCAAGAAAAAGCATGTTCAAGTCTGAATCAAGCCCACCATGTTTGTTCAAGTCAAAAGAGTCCCAGCCATGAGCCAGGTACAATGAAACCAACATAGTACCAGCAACCAATATGCCTCCAATTCTGGAATACCAGCCCACAAGTATCATCAAGGGAGCAATCAGTTCACCAACGAGTACACCGTGTGCCATCCATTCTGGCCAACCTTCTTTCACCACGTTTCGAGTTACTCCGCTATATCCGTCAAATAATTTATGAACCCCATAAAGAAACATGAGTCCGCCAACTGCGATGCGCAGGATAAGTAGACCAAGATTTGGTTGGTGTAAAAATTTCATATTCAGAATTTGTGAGCGCAAAGGTACTCAACAACCATAGCATTTTGATTGCAAAGAATGCAGTGATGAACAAAGAATGGTTAATTGTTAACTTGACCTGAGTATCTTACGAATCCAACTCAGAATCGATGAAGTCTATAACGCTGATACTAATTCTCTTGAGTACGCTTTATTTCAGCCTAAGCGCGCAAATTCCAGAGCAAATTGACCCTTCAGAGGACGAAGTGAAACACCTTTCAGACAATCCAGAATTAATTTGGGTCTTTATACTTGTGGTGGGAGGATTAGCGGCGTGGTATTTTGTCGCCCGCCATCTCAAAACCAGAAAATGATAAGCCGTTAAGCTAATGTTTCACAATACCATCTAATCTAAAACTTCTTTGGCTTTCATGTTTTTTTTGTGCTTGCAGCACGAGGAATAAAGCCTTCTCAAATGAAGCTTGTCTTATCAAATGCAAGGAGACTTCAGTAAGAGAATAATCAGGAGCTTTTATTCCAAGTCCGCACCAAGCGAGGCGAGGTCTTCGAAGAAACGCGGATATGATTTAGCCACAGCTTCCGCGCCTTCAATTTTGATGGGTGCACCTCCAAGTCCCAAGATCGCAGCGGCCATTGCCATGCGGTGATCGCCATGGGAATGCAGGGTGGCGGGTTGTACTTTTCCTCCGGTAATGCACATTTCGTCTTCTTCAAAGGTCACTTGAATTCCAGCTTTGGCAAATTCAACTTGGATGGCCATGCCTCTGTCGGATTCTTTGTGTTTTAGTCGGTGAACGCCCTTGATACGCGTGGTTCCTTTACAAAATGCGCCTAATGCGGCTAGTGGAGGAAAAAGGTCCGGGCAGTCTGTGGCATCGAAGTTAAATGCTTTTAGTCTGTTCGATTTGACATTGAAAGTGCCTTCGTTGTTCATCAGTTTCACGCCTGCAAACAAAAGTGCGCCAGTTACGGTGCGGTCTGCCTGGGTGAATCTGGAAGTCAAACCACTTACACTGAATTCTGAGCCACCGCTGACCGCCCCTGCAACCAACAAGAATGCTGCAGCGCTCCAATCGCCTTCAATTTCTAGCTCTGCGGGAAGAAATTTTTGGTTTCCTGGAACATGAAACGTCTCGTAGTTTTCATGTCGCATAGAAATGCCAAATTCTTCCAGTACTTCCATGGTCAAATCTACGTAGGGGATACTCTTCAGTTGGTTTACTTTAACAATAGAATCTCCGTCGGCGGCGGGAAGAGCTGTTAGAAGTCCGGTCAAAAATTGGGAGCTCATACTGCCGTCCAGATGTACTTCACCTCCGTGCAGGGGTCCTTCTACACGCACAGGTAATCTCTCCTCGTGCGTAGCACAAACAACATCTAACGAAGAAAAGAAACGCTCAAATTCTCCCATAGGGCGGAGTAGGAGTGAACCTTGCCCTGTGAGTGTAACTGGTTTTGGACAAAGTGCTGCAAGTGGCGTGAACAGGCGGATTCCCAGGCCACTCTCTCCTACATCAATAGTTCCTTTAGGTTGTTTCAATCCGCCTTGAACAAATAAAGTATTTCCCTTTTTGGAAGTGGTGGCGCCCAGTTGTTTGATGGTCTGTAAAGCGTGGATGCAATCGTCTGAATATGCGGGAAAGTGCAACGCTGATTCACCCTTGCACAACAAGGCGGCGGCAAGGGCTCTTTGCATGATACTTTTAGAACCTGGAGCTCTGACAGTTCCGTTGAGTTGAGAGGGGTAGACCGTAATTTCCATTAAGATTTTTTGTATCCGGTATAGATGGTTGCGATTCCCCCCGTCAAGGCTTTACTCTTAACTTTCTCATAACCACATCCCGTCATTATCTTGAGGAATTCTGGACCTTCTGGAAAAGCTTTGACAGATTCTGGTAAGTAGGAGTAGGCTTTGTTGTCTTTGGATACAAACTTACCTACGATTGGCATAATGACCTTGAAATAGAACCAGAACATTTGTTTGAAAGGGAAGGATTTAGGCTTGCTGAATTCGAGAATGACTCCCAATCCACCAGGCTTCAAAACTCGGAGCATGTCTGTGAGGCCTTTGTCTAGATTTTCAAAGTTTCGAACCCCAAAAGCAGCTGTGTAGGCATCAAAGGCTTGGTCTTCAAAAGGCAAGTTTTCTGAATCCCCATACATCAGTTTGATATGTGCATCTAGATTCTTTTTCGTGAGTTTTTTTCGGCCTACCTCCAGCATTCCTTCGCTGATATCAACACCCACAATTTCTTTTACATTCACACCCATTCTATGTGCCTCAATAGCGAAATCTCCTGTACCGGTGGCTACATCCAGGACTTTTTCAGGATTATGTGCTTTAAGAATCTTGATTGCCTTTTTCCGCCAGCGTACATCAATTCCCAATGAGAAAAAGTGATTTAGAAAGTCATAGCTGTGAGCAATGTTGTCGAACATTTCAGCTACTTGTTCTTTTTTTGCGCGGTCTTCAGCGTTCTGATATGGAGTGACTTTTGTTCCCAAACCTTGTGTTTTTAGAATCTGAATTATCCTACCATCGTATGTCCGGTAGGGTATTTATATGTGTGTCGTATTAACTTTCCTCCAAGCGCAAATGCTACCGTGAGGGTGCCAACTCGTCCAATGATCATACTTAGTACGATAATTACTTTTCCGGCATCGCTTAAGCTTGAAGTTATTCCCATGCTTAACCCCACTGTTCCCATGGCGCTTACCTGCTCAAAAATTAGATCGAGAATGGTTCTGCCTTCCATGGCGAGAATATGAGATTCTGTAATGGTCAACAAAAAAATGAAGAGGAGGTTTCCTACCACAAAGAAAAGTAATACTGAATAAGCTCTCTTAACGAGAAGTTTGGGGATGGTGCGTTGGAAAAGTTCTGTGTAGTTATAACCACGAATGGTAGCAATGATGTCTGCAGAGATAATAGCAAAAGTGGATGTCTTTATACCGCCCCCTGTGGAGCTTGAAGAAGATCCAATGAACATCAGGATGATGATTATAAACAGCATTGGAATTCCTACCATGCCAATATCCACTGTGTTAAATCCTGAGGTTCTGGTCACAGACTGAAAAACCGAAGTGGTGACTTGACCAAATAAGGACATGTCTGCAAGGGTATTGTCAATCTCCAACACGTAATAAAGCACAGAGCCTGCGATGACCAATCCCAAAG
>CAZKMC010000029.1:9421-16729 GCA_964553485.1 uncultured Comamonadaceae bacterium | reverse complement strand
TCATCTTTTATATCGGCCGGTACAGTATAACCTGGGCCGGTACTACCCAATCTATCTGTTGGGGCGGCATTTCTAGAGTTTGGATCACCACCTTGAATCATGAATTTGTTCATGACTCGATGAAACAATAAATCATTATAAAAACCTTCTTCAGCAAGCTTGATAAAGTTATCTCTGTGCCCTGGAGTTTCGTCATAAAGTTCTACTACCATATCTCCCATGGCTGTACTGATTCTTACTTTTGAGTTCATTTCCACCAAAGTGGGCTTAGAATCTTCCTCGGCGAACGCCTGATTTTCCTGATTAGAAACGGCAGTCACAGTCTCTTCTTTTACAGGTTCGGCGGCCTTCATAGAGGCTTCACAACCCGAAGCGCTTCCAAGAATTACACAAGTCATAATACCAATAACAAGGGTCAAGTAGCTGTTCATAGTGGTTTTTTTCGTTTTTTTGTCTAACACAATGCTCATTTTAGAAGGGGCGAAGTTAAGAAAATCGACAATTAGGATGGAAGCTAAAGGATTGAAGTCAGTATTTGCGTTGGCAATCGCTACCGTTATTCTTGCTTTGTTCACAGGATGTGACAAAGTAGTAGAAACAATTGCAACTGTGCAGATTGTCAACGAGCTCGGAAGCCCAGTGCCAGGAGCAACTGTGAGGTTATATGGAGTCGGTTCTGTGGACGATGATTTTATTGGTGAGCCACGTTTTGACACTACTCAAGTGACCAATGGAACTGGAAAAGTCTCATTCAACTTCACGGAATTCTACAAACAAGGACAAGCCGGATTTGTGGTACTTGACATTGAAGCATCTAAAGGCGCTCTCACAGGTCAAGGCATCATCAAAGTAGAAGAGGAAACCACCAGTGAAGAAGTGGTAAATATCGATTAACCCTGACTTATCTTACTGGTGAACCTTCTTTGAAATAAGCAACTATTGCTTTGCGTATCAGCAATTCTTGATCATGCGGAGCTAAGGCTGGCAATGATTCTACGTGCTCGAAGTGAGGCCAACTGTCATCATCTCTTCCCAAAAACTTGTAATAACCATAAGGCTCCAACAAGGTGCAGATAGCTACATGTAGTAGCTCAACTTTCTGATCCTTCTTGAACTTCTGATAACCTTGTCCCAGTTCCTGTACACCTATCAGAAACAAAATTGCCTGCAAATCCATGTCCTCGCCAAACTGCTTGGTGAGATTCTGAACAGTGCTGGTCCATGCCAATTCAAATTCATAATCCATGGCACAAAAATAAGATAACCAAGGGTATAATGTTAGTAACTATGAAAACATGTTGATATCTCTGAGTTTTAGCCTATTAACTTCACAACTAGGAAAATTATCTCCTAATGAACCACTAAAACCGATGTTGTGAAGAACTGGATTGTGCTCATTCTGCTAGTGCTGGGGTTACAAGAATTACATGCTCAAGAAGCGCGTGTGTTTTTGAATGACCGATTTGAAGTGGTCAATTCACAATCTAACAGCAGATATTACCGCATTCAACAGCACCTTGAAAACCAACTTTTTGACGTGGAGATCCACTATATCTCTGGGGGGCTCAAAATGAAAGGGCAATATCTAGTCACAGAAACAAGACTGGAACACGGAGATTTCGAATACTATTACAAAAATGGACATGTAGAGTCCAAAGGCAAGTTCAAATATGGCAACAAGATTGGACCCTGGGAACGTTATGACTGGGACGGCACCCGGAAAGGCGACCGCTTTTACCCTGAAGTTGAAGTAGAAACAGTGGTAGTAGAAAAATCTCCTGCGGCCTTCCCAGAAGGTTATGGAGCTTTGCTTCGCTACATTGATTCGAGCTCTGCATACCCTGTAGGCGCTCTTAAGAACAATATTGAAGGAACAGTCAAGGTATCATTCAATATTGAAGCAGACGGCAGCTTACACAACTTGAATGTGGTACAAAGCATTCACCCTCTGCTAGACAACGAAGCCAAAAGATTGATTCAATCGATGCCTGTTTGGATTCCAGGAAGAAGAAACGGTGAAGCTGTGCCTTCTACCTTCATTATGCCCATCCACTTTCATATTGACCAGGGAGAACCCATGGTCTACATCGAAAAAGAGATATAAAAGCAATACCTGTCTCCATAAAACACCAGAATCGAAAAACCCTGCAAGAACTTTGCAGGGTTTTTTAATGTCGGGATGAGAGGATTCGAACCTCCGCTCTCGCGCCCCCCAGACGCGCACTTTAACCGGACTAAGCTACATCCCGATTTTCCGGACGCAAAGATAGTGGAAGTTGACTTTCTCCACCAAGCCACCTTCGTACAAAATCAACTAAAATCCACTTACCCCTTAGTGCTCAGCAGGTTCCTCTGAGCTTTGAGATAGCATCAAACCAACTATCAATAAAGTAATGGTGGCAACAAATGAAGCTATAGTTACAGCGTCACCCCGTTCGCCAATGTTGAAAAATGCCCAGCGAAATGGGAATGCCAATGTGAGAATCAATATCAGTACTCCTAATCTTCTTTTTGATTTCATCTGTGTGGATCTTTGTAATTAGTCCGGGAAAATAGCCCCTTTTTTTGCGCTCTGCTCAACCATTTTCACAGTCAACACAGGCATCGGGGAATGATTGGCAATATCTTCACTTATACTCTGACGGAAGAAATGAGCCAAACCTGTTCTACCATGTGTCTCAATGGCAATTAAATCCGCACCAACATTCTCACAGAAAGAGAATATTCCATTCTCAACTATCATTTCATTGTAAGTATGAGTCTTGTATTTTGAAAGCCCTGTTTCCTTTGCAAAATCATCCATCAAGCTATGTGAATACTCAGTACTCTCAAAATTTGAGGGAGTGATCACTTTCAACAAGTGTAACTCTACATCGAAAATTTCTGCAAATCTTTTGATTGGCTCAAAACTGTCCGCAGACTCACCAAAAAAGTTGGAAGCGAATACCATGCGTTTCGGACTGAAATTATCCATACGCTCTTTGATTGTTAATACCGGACAATGAGCCGTGCGCACAATTTTCTCAGTATTTGAACCAACAAAGAACTCTTTTACTCCTGACGCTCCATGTGATCCCATTACAATAAGGTCGATATCGTGTTCCTTGGCTTTAACCGTAATCGTCTCAAACACATTTTCCCACTGAACTACTTCCACTACATTCACATCCGTGAAAAATTCCTGTTTGATCAGCTTCTCGAATTCCATTTTGGCCCGTTTCATCAAAAACAACCCTTCAGCCGTATCACCAAAAGCACCAAACTGATCATTACTTGTATAATGAGGCATATCCAATGCGTGGAGCAAATAAACTCGAGCTTCAGTTCTTTTGGCAATTCCAGCAGCTACTTCAGCAGCGAAATATGAGAATTCGGAAAAGTCGGTTGGTACTAAGATTCGTTTCATATTCAAATGTATTGATTCAAAGTTGGTTTTCAACTGCCTGGTAAATTCCTTCTGGAATTCAGACCCAAGTTCTGGACATTTGAACTCACTGTAATTATGAGTCAAAGCCCAATCCTTGAAGGCAAGTTACCATTTTGCAAATATAAAAAGCATGACATTCATCATTTTCAAAAGACACTTATCTCACTTCAACTTTATTTCACTTTCTGCTCAACACGCTTCTTCTAACTGCCTATTTATCAATGAAACATGAAGCTTTCATTGGCCTTTTTGCTACATTTACAGGCTCCAAAAAAATCGGAATGAAAATCTCTTACAATTGGCTTCGCACATGGCTTAATACTCCATTAAGTCCTACTGATATTGCAGACATCCTTACTGATACCGGTTTGGAAGTTGAAGGTGTCGACACGGTTGAAACTGTTCCAGGAGGATTGAACGGACTAGTTGTAGGCCATGTTGTCAAAGCTTGGCAACATCCGGATGCAGACCGACTTCGATTAACCATGGTGAACATTGGCGAAATTGAAGAAATTCAAATTGTATGCGGTGCTCCCAACGTTGCGGAAGGCCAAAAGGTCATTGTGGCCATGGTTGGAGCCAAACTATATCCTTCTGAAGGAGACCCTTTTGTCATCAAAAAGGGAAAAATCAGAGGTGAAGTCTCAATGGGAATGATTTGCGCCGAAGATGAAATTGGTTTGGGAGAAGGCCATGACGGAATCATGGTACTCGATGCATCGGCAACCCCAGGAACACCGGCCAGCGTCTATTTTGAACTTGAAAACGATTCCTGTTTTGAAATTGGCTTAACCCCAAATAGAACCGATGCCATCTCTCATCGGGGAGTTGCCAGAGATTTACATGCCGCCCTCCGAGCACATGCCCCTGTGTTATCCGAAGTTCCTGAACTTGTTGAAGTTTCTTTAGATAATCTGGGGAAAATCTCCTCGGGCGACGCCCTAAAAATTGAAGTAGAAAACAAGGAAGCTTGTCCAAGGTACGCGGGAATTACAATCGATAATATTCAAGTAGGCCCATCTCCGGAATGGCTGCAAAGAAGATTAGTTGCAATTGGTTTGTCGCCAATCAACAACGTGGTAGACATTACCAACTTTGTGATGCATGACCTTGGCCAACCGCTCCATGCTTTCGATGCCGATAAAATTGAAGGCGGTAAAATTGTGGTCAAAAACCTTCCGGCAGGCACAAAATTTACAACACTAGATAATATTGAACGCGAATTGGACGCAGATGACCTGATGATTTGCGACACCAAAAAAGGACTTTGTATAGCCGGAGTATTTGGCGGAAAAAGCTCTGGAATTACAGAGAAAACAACTCGGATGTTCCTTGAGAGCGCGTATTTCAATCCAGTCTCTGTGCGCACTACTGCTCGCCGCCATGGTCTCAATACAGATGCGAGCTTCAGATTCGAGCGCGGTGTAGATCCAAATGGCGTTCTGGATGGCCTACTCAAAGCCACTTCCTTAATCTGTCAAATTACAGGTGGAACCGTGGTTTCAGAATTGACTGATTTGAGTTTTGACATCCCACAACCCGCTCAGGTCAAACTGAACTGGCAACGCATGTACACGCTCATCGGTAAGGAGATTCCAAAGGATTTGACCTTACAAATCTTGGATGACCTTGATATTGATGTCATTACAGAAACAGATGAAGATCTGGGACTTGAAATCCCTACTTACCGCCAGGATGTGACCCGAGAAGCAGATGTGATCGAAGAAATCCTGCGCATATACGGATATAACAACATTGAGATTCCTACCCGTCTGCACGCTACACTTTCATCAGCTCCCAAACCGGATGAAGAATCTCTGCGCAATCGGATTTCGGATTTACTTACTTCTCGTGGGGCCACTGAGATCATGTGTAATTCCCTCACAAAAAGCGCTTACTTGGAGCTTGTTGAGGACCCTAGCCTTGAGCCAGACAAAGCTGTGCGGATGCTGAACCCATTAAGTTCTGACTTAGATGTCATGCGACAGACGCTTTTGTTCCAGGCGTTAGAAACTGTGGAGCGGAACCAAAATCAGAAGAAGCCCAATCTCCGCTTGTATGAATTTGGGCGGGTCTACAAAAAGGCGGACGCTGGATATCAGGAGACTTCCAAACTGGCCCTCACTTTTACCGGACTTCAGCACAAGGAAAACTGGAACAAACCTTCAGAAAAACTTAGGTTTAGCCATTTGAAAGCAGAATTTGATCAGATATTAGGAGGGTTAGGCCTCTCGGCCGAGGAGATGAACCTCGCTCCATATCAAGGGAATTTACTTTTAGAAGGGCTAACGCTTCAGCTTCACAAGAAGGATCTCGGTTTCATGGGCATTGTGCATCCAAATATTCAGGCCAGCTTCGGAATCAAAGACCGTGTGCTGTATGCTGAAATCAATTGGGATGCTCTTGTCAAAGCATCAGGACGGAAAAAAATCAAGATCAAGGAACTGGAAAAATATCCAGCAGTAAGAAGAGATTTATCTTTACTGATTGACACCAATGTGCAGTTCGCTGATCTTGAAAGAGTGGCAAAAAGCGCAGAGCGTAAGATGTTGAAGTCTGTGGGTCTTTTCGATGTATACGAAGGAGATAAATTGGAGGCTGGCAAAAAGTCCTATGCAATTTCATTGGTGCTTCAGGACGAAAAACAAACTTTGCAAGACAAACAAATTGATCTTAGCGTTTCAAGAATAAAAGAGGCGCTTGAAAAAGAACTTGGCGCCCAACTGAGGAAGTAAGAATGATTAGCAAGCTCAAACCCACAACAAGGTCGTTCCTCTATGCCCTACTCCACCCGTGGGTATCATCGGCATCACGGGTTTTTTACAGGAAATTCCGTGTCGAAGGCTTAGAAAACTTTCCTAAAAACGGAACACCAACCATCCTAATCTCCAACCATCAAAATGGATTGATGGACCCACTTCTTTGCTGTCTAATTGCTCCCAGACAAGTGCATTTTCTGACACGTGCTGATATCTTTCGCAAGCCATTTATTCGAAGCATCATGACAGGCATGAACATGATGCCCATCTTCAGGCAGCATGACCGTGTGCCGGATATGATTGGAATGAACCAACGCGTATTTGAGATTTGTATTGAAAGACTCAGACGCGGTGCAGTTATCGGCTTGTTTCCTGAAGGCAATCATGGAAATAAAAAAGTGCTTCGCCCATTCAAAAAAGGAATGGCACGTCTTGTTTATTTGGCTCAAGAAACCCATCCTGAGCTCGCCAATATTCAAGTGGTTCCTTTTGGATTAGATTACAGCAGCTATGAAGCTTTCCAAAGTGATATAACTGTCCGAATTGGCAAGCCAATTAGCTTGCATGATTGGTTTGCGGAGCACCCTAACGACCCTAAAAATCAATCAGGCCTCATGCATCATGTAAGAGGTGAACTTCTCAAAAGCATCTATGACCTTCGCCCCAGCGGCCATTACAAACTTCTGGCTGAGGCATTAGTCCTTCTTGAACAAACTACAAAATCAGGCTTCGAAGAAAACAAGCTGAAAATCCAAGCCTTAGGCAGATACATTGATGGTGATGACAACAACGGCCCTCAGTTGGAGCACACCTTGGAAAAGGTCAAAACTTCTCTTGCAGCTTTAAAAGCTGGTCCCCATGATCTTTTTGTTCAATACAATCATCCCATCTTGCGTGCAATTGCGCTGTTATTTCTTTTGCCTTTTACCTTGTGCGCCTTGGTAATTCATGGAATCCCCTATGCACTGACTGCATATTTGGTCAAAAACATGATCAAAGACCCACACTTCAAGAGTTCTTTCAAATTAATTATAGGCCTGTTGTCCTTTACCCTTTTCCATGGAATTGTATTTGGAGCGGTAGGAGCAAATTTTGGCTGGAGATGGGGGTTAGTATACTTGC
>CAZKMC010000029.1:0-9411 GCA_964553485.1 uncultured Comamonadaceae bacterium | reverse complement strand
ATACTTGCTTTCTGCGCTCGTCTGTGGTAATTTTGGACTTATCTTCCGGAGAATGTTTCGGGCAATGAAATTGAATTATCGGACCTCGAAATGGAAAAAACAAAATGCCCGTCTTTGGACTGAAGCACAGGCATGGAAGAAAGAATTGTTCCTACGAATGACACCCAAGCATAAAGCATGAGCAACTTTAGAATCAACGGCATACAACATCTTGGAATAGCGGTTCAGGACATGGATGCGTCATTGAAGTATTACCGTAAATTTTTTGGATTGGATATCCCCTTTTTTGATTCGGTGGCTGCTGCCCCGTTGATGGACATTTACACCCGAAATAAGACCATTACCAAAAGAGCTTCGATGGTTTTGAACCTGCAAGGTGGATGTGCAGTAGAGGTTATTCGGCCAACTAGTTTTGAACCCGTCAAAGCCTCCTTCGAACCCAAACTAGGCGATCTGGGTATTTTCATAGCTCAGGTTAAATCAAAGGATCTGAAAAATTCTCACCTATTCTGTCAGAAAGAAAATGCTCTGGGACTTTCTGAAATGCATACCCTCCCTAATGGTAACGAGACATTCTACTTGAAGGATTCAGATGGGTTAATGTTCCAATTTGTGAAAGGAGATCATTGGTTTACCAACAACAAGCATCATTCCGGCGGAATCAAAGGCTGTTCAATTGGGGTCTCCGACATCGATACTTCTCTTAAACTGTATTCGGATATTCTAGGATATGACAAAGTAGTATATGACGAAACAGGTGTTTTTAATGATTGGAAAGGGTTGCCTGGCGGCGAGGAGAGGTACCGAAGAGTTTTGTTGACACCCTCTCAAAACCCAGGTGGTGGGTTTGCAAAAATACAAGGACAGACTGCCATTGAGCTGATTCAGGCGCTTGATAGAAAACCTCGATGGATTTTTCAAGACCGCATTTGGGCCGATACCGGATTTGTGCACCTCGGGTTTGACGTCCGCGGAATGACCGCGCTGGGAGAACAGCTTGAAACATATGGGTTCGGGTTTACTTGCGACAGTAATGACGCTTTGGACATGGGGAACACCAAAGTCCATTGCACCTACATTGATGATCCAGACCAAACCTGGATTGAAATGATTGAAGTCTACAAAGTCCCAATAGTTGAAAAATGGGGGCTGTTTTTAAACGTTGAAAAACGAGATCCCGCTAAACCTTTTCCAGATTTGATGCTAAAAGCCCTCAAATTTAGCCGTATAAAAGACTGATATACAACAGATTGCAGGGTTGGCACGTGGTTTGGATTGATTGAGCATAGAACCCATAAAACAATTGTCATATGAAAACTGCAATTCTCATTCAATCAGAAAATCAAAAAGCGAAAAATCAAAGATTTATTGTTTTCACAGGAAGTATCATCTTAACTATTCTCTTTAGTCTTGTTTTTCTTCAATCCAATGCAGCCTCATCCTTGCACCTGACTTTATGGAATCAAGGTTCTTTCGTGCTAGAACTTGACAGAACCACTTACCCAGCTACAAGTGTTTTCACAAACAATGACTTGACTGCAGGCAAACACCACTTAAAGATCACACAAGTAATTGCGGGACAAAGAGGGAAAACAAGCAGAGAACGCGTGGTATACAATGGATACATTGATATTCCGATGAACACCATGGTAAAAGCTACCGTCCAAGTAGATCAAGGCCTCAGCATTGATAACGTGCGAAATAAGATGAATATTCGCCCAGTCATTGATGCCGGAAAAGAAGATGTTGTCCGAAAACGCGACAGAACTCAAACGGGATCTAAAGGTGACACTTCGAACGATGACGTTGTCCGAAAGGGTGATAGAACTCAAACTGGTTCAAAGGGTGACACATCCAAAGAGGAAGTGATCCAAAAGGGTGACCGAACTCAAACAGGCATAAAAAGTGACAAAACTGAACCAGTTTTCAAAGGAGACCGGGAAATTCCTTCTACCAAGGAAGACAATACTAGTTCAGAGTCGACAAACAAGCCGAAGAAAGGAGATAAAGTTTTGTCTCAAGTGGAACTTAATATCCTTTTGGACAAAATTGACAACGCCCCTCTGAACAAGAAAAAAGCGTCCTTGGCTAAGTCATATATCAAGGAAAAGCGACTTCGAAATGATCAAGTCGAAAAAATAGTCAATGCTCTGCCTGCTAAGAAAGAAAAACAACTCTTTAAGAAATGGGCATCGAAACGGATTGCAACAACCAAGTCCACTCACAGCGAGTCAAAGAAAAAAGGCTCGGAGGGTAAAAAATGAAAAAGGTGAAGAAGGAGAACAAAGAAAAACACAGCAATTCACATACGTAATCTTAAAAGAGGCAGGCCACAATTCCTGCCTCTTTTTTGTTCCATGTATTTTGAATTCAGTCATTCTTGAGATTCAGTTAAGATTCGATTAACTTTGGCATAATACTATACACCTAGTTTTGTAATAGTATTATTGACTCAACAAAGCCCATGGCGACCTATAGAATTCTACTAGTTGATGATGATCCAGACATCTTGGATTTGATTGAGTACAATCTCAAAAAAGAACACTTCGAGGTTGAAACTGCGCAAAACGGGAAAGAGGCCTTGGCAAAGGCAAGAGCGACGCTTCCCGATCTCATTTTGTTGGATGTCATGATGCCAGAAATGGATGGCATGGAAACCTGCCAACAAATCAGAGAGGATCACAGCTTGAAAAACACTTTGATTGCCTTCCTCACAGCCCGTGGAGAAGATTATTCTCAAATCGCTGGTTTTGATGCAGGTGCTGACGACTACATTACAAAGCCAATTAAGCCTAGGGTGTTGGTTAGTCGGGTAAAAGCACTTTTGAGAAGACTAGACTCTGGGAATTCCAACCCCAAAAGTGAAACTGAAGGGATTGTGATTGACAAGGAAAGATACCTTGTCCTCAAAGACGGTGAGGAACTCTCATTGCCAAAAAAAGAGTTCGAATTACTGGCTCTTCTAAACTCTCAACCAGGGCGTGTTTTCACAAGAGAAATTATCCTTTCCAGCGTATGGGGCAATGATGTGGTTGTTGGCGACCGCACAATCGATGTTCACATTCGAAAACTTAGAGAAAAGCTGGGAGATTCGTACTTTAAGACCATTAAAGGGGTCGGATATAAATTCGAAGAATAGCTCATGAACACTAGTAAACCAAGAGATATTGCATTACTCACTTCTCTGGTCCTCTCAGTTCTTTCTGCGCTCAGCGTTTACATCTATTTTTATTTCGCCAAAGAAATCACGCCTCCTTGGCTCCCATTGATTGTAGGGTGTACTATTCTGTTAGGCTCATTTATTGTGGTTCGGGTTTTGATTGAAAAATTCATCTTTCACAGAGTCAGGCTTATCTATAAGACAATCAACAAATACAGCAATGAAAGAGTGTCTAGAGGAGATTTACCAAAGGCAGAAAACCCTTTGGATAAAGCAGGTATAGATGCAGAAAGCTGGGCACAAGAACAAATAGAAGAAATCTCTGCACTTCGTGAAAAAGAGAATTTCAGAAGAGAATTTATTGGAAATCTCGCCCACGAACTAAAAACTCCTGTCTTCAATATTCAAGGTTATATTCTGACCCTTCTTGAAGGTGCCCTTGAAGACCCAGACATCAACAGGAAGTTTTTGGTAAAGGCAGCTAATAGCCTTGATAGGTTAAATACTTTGTTGGAAGACTTGGATTCAATTTCACAGATTGAAAGCGGTCAATATCAGTTCAAGCCAGCTAGATACAACCTAACTCTTCAAATCGACGAGGTATTTGACAGCCTAGAAAGAAAAGCAAAGAAGGCAAAAATTTCGCTAGAAAAAGACCTTTCCAACAAACTCGAAACATTCGTTTTTGCCGACAAGTCCAGAATTGAACAGGTCTTGATTAATCTCATTCAGAATTCCATTGCATATGGAAAAGAAAACGGAACAACTGTAGTCAAAGTAAATGAAATTGGGCAGAAGGTAAAGATAAGTGTGGAAGATAACGGGCTTGGGATTGATTCTTCAGAATTACCTAGAATCTATGAGAGGTTCTACCGAATAGACAAGAGCAGAGCAAGGCATGTAGGTGGAAGTGGACTTGGACTTGCCATTGTAAAGCACATTTTGGAAGGCCATAAAGAAAATATCTACGTAAAAAGCTCCCTTGGAAAAGGGTCTGAATTCTCATTTTCTTTGCAAAAAGCCTGACCCGGCGCTATTCACAAAAGGATTTGATTTTTTCTCCTGTCCAATGGTTGTTTTTGGTCCATGACCGCTATAAACTATCATGTCATCTGGTAAAGAATAGCATTGATTCATTATACTTTTACAAAGCTCATCAGCATCACCCCCTGGTAAGTCAGTTCTTCCGATGCTGCCTTGAAACAAAACATCACCTCCTATCAATACCCGGTGCTCAGGGAAAATAAAAACCACGTGCCCCGGAGCATGTCCTGGCGCAAACCTTATTTCCACTTCGGTATTCAACACTTTCATTTTTTTTCCATGCGTCCAATCCAAAATTGGAGTAGGTGATTCCGTGTATGGCACCCCATACATATCGCTGGCGCGTTTGCTATAACTCAAAGTGATCAGATCATCAGGATGTAAATGTGGCGTGAGGTCATACTTTTCATAGACGTGATGACATCCCAAAACATGGTCAATATGGGCGTGGGTCAACCAGCAATCTGTCAATTCCAATCCATTCTCCGTCAGATAAGAATCGAAGGTTTTGTATTCGGAAGCATCACTCATTCCAGGATCCACCACAATGGCCTCTGCACCCTCAATGAGGAGGTAGGTGTTTTCTGAAAAAGGATTAAATGTAAAAGTGTGAATCTTCATAAGCCCAAAGCTACTCTCCTCGCGCGGAAGCGCAACAAATCTAAGAACTTACTGTTACAGAAATGTCATAACTCAGAAACAATATGGGCGGCCCATTTTAGTTATATTTACCCTATAGGTTGATTCTCCTGCATGCTTCGAAAATTACTCATTCTCATAGGCATTACATGCATGCTCCTTTCTGGAGTGCAAAGTTCTGCGCAGTTTTACCGTGGTTCACAGCAGGAATTTGGCAAAAATCGTATTCAATACAGAGATTTCAACTGGCTTTACTACCCTTACGAGCAATTCGAAGTATACTTCTATCAGGGGGGAAAGGAAATGGCCGAGTATACAGTCCAAAGCGCATCCAAAAATTTAGAAGAGCTAGAGTCCTTCTTTGATTACCCCCTAGACGACAAAATCCAAATTGTTGTCTACAACAAGCAAAGTGAGTTCCGGCAAAGCAATATTGGGATCGTTAATGATGATCAATATAACATTGGTGGGGCTACCAGAATTGTAGGCTCCAAGGTCTTCTTGTATTTTGATGGCGACTATGAATCCTACGAAAAGCTACTTCGAACAAGCCTCTCAGAAGTCCTCATCAGTCAAATGATGTATGGCGGAGATTGGAAAGAAGTAGTAAAGAATAGCACTCTACTTACTCTTCCGGATTGGTATGAAAGCGGGCTTGTCAGCTACGCTTCTGGTGGATGGGATTCAGAGAGAGAAGCACACATCCGAGACGGAATAGTTAGCGGTAAATACCTCAAATTCAATAGACTAGAGGGCAACGAAGCCAAGCATGCCGGACATTCACTATGGAATTACATAGCAGATGTATATGGCGAGAATGTGATTCCGAACATTCTCTATATGACACGGGTCAGTAGGAATATTGAAAGTGGTTTCCTGTTTGTTTTAGGTGTCTCACTTTCTACGCTTACAGATGAGTTTTACGATTATTACGAAAGGCAATACCTGGCAGATGACCGAAGTCGGAACATGCCCGACGTTGACCCGATTTTCCCTATCGATGGCCCATCTGAAAGATTGAATTGGCAAGGCTTAAGTCTTGATGAAAAAGAGGCTTTCCTGAACAAGCAGTGGCGCAAGAAAATGGGGGAGCTCCCGGTCAAATACAAGAACAAGTATGACTATTCTGAATTTAAAATAAGCCCGGACGGAAACTATATTTCTTTCGTCACCAATGAGATGGGGCAGTATAAAATATGGCTCTATGACATTGAAAAGGGCAAGGCGAAGAGAATTTTTAAAAGAGAATACCGCCTGCAGCGTATAGTTGACAAGACCTATCCCATTTTGGCCTGGCACCCCACCTCTTTGATCCTGACATTTTGCTTTGAAAAGCAAGGAAGAGTTTTCCTTGGAAATTACAATTTGGAGAACAGAAAAATAGATGAGAAGGAGCTGTTTAGAATTGACAAGGTGATCTCAATGGATTATTCCAAAGATGGGCGGCAGATGATTTTCTCTGGGGTAAAAGAAGGGCAAAGTGATTTGTATCTCTATCAGGTAATTGGGAATAATCAGGCCCAATTGACCGATGATATTTATGACGACATTTCTCCTAAATTTCTATTGAATTCCAATGCGGTAATCTTTGCCTCAAACAGACCTGATGACACATTGAGAGCAGACATCATCAATGAACCTTTCAACCTTCAAAAAGACATCTACATCCTTCCGCTTAATGGTTCCCGCAAAATTCTTGAACGTGTCACAAACACCCCAGAAAGTGATGAATCAAATCCTTCTGCATATGACCAAAAGCACTACACTTTTTTAAGGAAAGACGGAGAATACTTGAATAGGTACATTGCAACTATTGACAGCACTATTAGTAGGATAGACACAACCATTCATTATCGATTTTTCACTACCTCATCTGCACTCACCAATTTGAGCAGACCTCCTTTGGAATATGACTTCAACGCAAGGAATGGCCAATACAGCATGGTCTTCTTCAAGGACAAAAAGATCCAGTTTGAACTCGGAGATCGTTCTGATGACGTTCGATTGAAACAGCCTGGTAAAGGACATGCTCAGGGAATTGATCCCAAGGAGAGCAGCGATGTATTAACGCTTACACCTGAAGACGAACAAAAAGAAGTAGACATCTACAACTACCGCTTTGAAGATGAAGTATTGAGTTACGAATATGAGAAAGAGTCTGTCAGAATAGAGAACATTACATCAACTGTGAATGCTGATACTCTTGAAAAAATCTTTGTGTTACCCAAGCCAAGAAATTACAGATTGAATTTTGCTACAGACTATGTATTGAGTCAAGTAGACAATGGCTTCAACAATCAGTTTTATCAAAATTTCACAGGTCCTACCACCATGTTCCCTGGACTATCAGGCTTAGTGAAATTGGGAATCAGCGATTTGTTTGAAGATTACAAAATAGTGGGTGGTTTTCGTCTTTCTGGAAGCTTGGACAACAATGATTACGGCGTCAGTTTTCAAGACCTGAGCAGGAGAACAGACCGCAGCATTACGTTTCAACGACAAGCAAGAAGAGAATTCTCTGGGTTTTCCATTGTACAATTCCACACGCATACCGTTGACTACAGTCTAAAATATCCATTCACTGAACTTTCTGCGGTGAAGGCCTCATTAATCTATCGCGTAGATAGAGCGGTAACCTTGGCAACGGACCCTTCCAATTTGGCTAGGTCCAATGCATACCTGCATAATGTGGGGGTCAAGGTGCAATACATCTTTGACAATACCATCAACAAAGGGTTGAATCTTTACAACGGTACGCGGTATAAATTATGGATGGAATACTACCAGGATCCTAGCGCTGAAAACTCTGATGTTCAAGTTGCTGGTTTTGATATTAGGCATTATCAAAAAGTTCACCGTGATCTTATTTTGGCGCTTCGTTTTGCGGGAAGCACGAGTTTTGGAAATCGAAACATCGTTCATTATTTGGGGGGTGTTGACAATTGGTTATTTCAAAAGATCGACAATGATATGCCCATAGCAGATGACCAGAACTACTACTTCCAGACCTTGGCCAGTCCAATGCGCGGGTTCTTTGTCAATTCAAGAAACGGAAACACTTTTGCCGCAGTCAATGCTGAAATTCGTTGGCCTATATTCAAGTATCTGTTGAATAAACCCATCAAGTCCGACTTCATAGAGAATTTTCAAGTATCCGCTTTTAATGATGTAGGTTCCGCTTGGACCGGGCTGCATCCTTATTCAGACGAAAACCGATTCAATCAAGTTGTCCTACAACAAAACCCAATTACAGTAACGGTAGATAATAACCGTGAGCCAATCATTTGGGGATATGGGTTTGGATTAAGATCAAGAGTACTCGGATATTTTGTGCGTGCGGACTGGGCGTGGGGCGTGGATGACGGAATTGTACTCCCGCGTGTATTCTATCTCTCTTTGAGTATGGACTTTTAGGAGTGAAAGAAATTTTACCTTTGAAAAAAAGTGAAAATGGAAGTCGGTAATCTTATGATTCTTGTTGCAATTGGCATGACCGCAGGAATGCTAAGTGGCTTTATTGGTGTTGGCGGAGGAATGATCATTGTCCCCGCGCTTGTTTATTTCATGGGATTGAGTCAATTTGAAGCACAGGGCACAAGTCTGGCTTTGATGCTCCCTCCAATTGGTATTTTGGCATTTTACAACTATTACAAAGCTGACCAGGTCAACGTGGAATACGCGCTCATCATTGCAATTACGTTTATTCTAGGAGGGTGGTTAGGGTCCAAAATCGCTTTGAAGATGTCTCCTGATAAGGTCAAATTAATTTTCGGATTGTTGATGTTCTATGTATCCGTTCGTCTGATTTGGACGGCCTCATGGAAATTATTCACTGGTGACCATGCTTAAAGCAAAAATCCACGATTTATCCAATCAATTTCTGCCAGAAGCAATTGGAATTCGCAGGCACCTTCACGCACATCCTGAGTTATCATTTGTTGAGTATGAAACTTCTGCTTTTGTGAGCAGAAAGCTAACGGAATGGGGAATCGAACATCGAAAGGGCTACGTTGAAACAGGTATTGTGGCTCACATTTACGGTAAGGATCCAGGTAGCAAAATAACTGCCTTACGTGCAGACATGGATGCCCTTCCAATTCTTGAGGCTAACGCCATCGATTATAAATCCACATACCCAGGCGTAATGCATGCTTGCGGGCATGACGTGCACACTGCTAGCTTATTGGGGGCTGCATGGATTTTGGAACAAACTAAAGAGGAGTGGCACGGGACAATGAAACTTATTTTTCAGCCAGGAGAAGAGAAACTTCCTGGAGGTGCTTCTTTGATGATTAAAGAGGGCGCCCTTGAAAACCCTCGTCCCACTACCATAATAGGACAGCATGTTTACCCAGAACTTCCTGCGGGGAAAGTGGGTTTTAAACAAGGTATTTATATGGCTAGCGCCGATGAAATTCGCGTCACTATCCAAGGGAAAGGGGGACATGCGGCAATGCCACACCTTAACATTGACCCCATTATTATCACTGCCCAAATTCTTATGGGACTTCAGCAATTGGTGAGCAGACGAGCTAACCCAGGAATTCCTACCGTACTTTCATTTGGAA
>CAZKMC010000028.1:2054-16992 GCA_964553485.1 uncultured Comamonadaceae bacterium | reverse complement strand
CGGGAAATGTTCCCGCTTTGGCCTATGGTTGGTGGGAAACTCACTCAACCAACAGCCCTCAGACAAAATTTGATTGGCCTCCTTTGCATGAACTCCAGGATAAATTCGATCCAAGCCCTGAGCCATGCAAGCAATGGTGGGTAGTTCATACTTCAGCGCTGCTCGATGGGCCGCAATGTCAATTCCGTAGGCCAAGCCGCTTACAATGATCACATTGTACTCTGCTAACTCTCGCACAATTTTCTCTGTCATCTCTTTGCCGTAGGCAGAACACTTTCTAGTTCCCACGATGCTCAACAGGCGTTTGCCATTCAATCCAATACTGCCCTTCTTATAAAGAACCACAGGTGCATCGGGACAACGAGCAAAACGAAATGGATAATTCGAATCCCCTACAAACAACACATCAATCCCTTGCTTTCGAACACGTTTCCACTCCTCGCGCGCTCTATCAAGTACGCGATCATTTTGAAGGCTCTCAATCACCATGGTTTTAATCCCCTTGATCTCCCCAAAACCTCTAGGATTCAACTCAAATACCCGTTCAATACCTCCAGCAAGTTCTACCATTTTCCTAGCCGTTTTCCCCCCCACACCTTGCACCATGGAAAGTGCTATGGCATACATACTTAAGTCCTCTTCTTGCTTCATAATTTGAAACTAATCAAAGTACTTATTCACGCAGCAACCGTTATATAGCTGTAGCATTTTATTATACTTGTACTGATTCTTTAACCGTGTCACTATGAAATTTAGCCTGCTTTGCTTGTTTTTTTTGTTTGCCTTTCAGGCGAGGAGTCAAGATTCCGTGCTTCGTGGGTTCGTCTATGACGCAGATAGCGGAGACCCCATCCCAGGGGCTAATGTGATTACCAAAGATTTCAAGGGCACATCTACCGACATCAATGGACTTTACGAGCTTTCCCTTGTGCCTGGAAAATATTCTCTCACCTATTCTTTCATTGGCTACCAAAAACAAACCAAGGAAGTTGAATTACTGGCCAATCAGACTATCACTGTCAACGTGTATCTACAAGTTGCAAGTCTGAACCTTGACATCGTGGTAGTTTCTGCAGGGAAATTTGAACAGGACCTTGGTGAAGTGACTATGAGCATGGAAGTCTTACAACCAGACATGATTGAGAATAAAAACACCACCAGTATGGAGGATGTGCTGCAACAAGCTCCTGGTGTAAGCATCGTAAATGGAGAACCTCAGATTAGAAGTGGAAGCGGATATAGCTTTGGAGCAGGTTCTCGGGTAATGATTCTGGTGGATGACCTTCCCATTCTTAGTGGTGATGCCGGAAGACCCACATGGGGTTTCCTTCCAGTGGAAAACGTGGAGCAAATAGAAATCATCAAAGGAGCAAGCTCAGTGCTCTACGGAAGCGCTGCTCTAAGTGGTGTAATTAATGTCCGCACTTCATATCCAAAGGAAAAACCAAGAACCAAAGTCAATGTCTTTCATGGAGTATTTAGTCACCCTAAATCCAAAGAGGCTGTTTACTGGGACGGCTACCTCATGCAAAGTGGAATGAGCTTCTTACATGCCAGGCGAATTAACAATTGGGACTTGACCATTGCGGCGAATGTTTTGGGAGACGATAGCTACAAAGGCCCCGTGATTGACCCAGTGACCGTGGATACTGCTTCCTCTCGATTCAACCCCTTTTCAGTGGACCGTTATGATGCAGATACTAGGGCAAGGATCAATGCGAATGTCCGTTATCGGAGTAAAAAAATGACAGGACTTAGCCTTGGCGTGAATACCAACTGGATGAAAGGTGAATCATTAGCTACTTTGCTCTG
Organism: uncultured Comamonadaceae bacterium; assembly: GCA_964553485.1. GTDB lineage: Bacteria > Bacteroidota > Bacteroidia > Flavobacteriales_D > Sanyastnellaceae > CAZKMC01. The sequence goes on along the minus strand of CAZKMC010000028.1, from coordinate 15,180 downwards.
GGACAATTCAGAAGAGGGGCTTTATTCAGCTTATGCGGGGGCCGCCACCCGCACCAAGCAAGTGGTTGGGACCGTAGATCCATTTGTGGAATACGTTGGAGCAAAAGGGAGCAAGCACACCCTGCGCACAAGATGGCAGACTTTGGATAATGACAACGACAACGACCAGGGAAATTTTAGCGATGTGTATTTCGGCGAATACCAGTTCCAACAACGGTTTGACACAAGCTTAGTGAAAGACTTCACGCTAACAACAGGTGTTACGGGCACTAAGACCGTTGGCATTTCTCAATTGTTTTCAGGAGGAAATACCAATGGCAGTAATGAAGGTAAAAACGTAGCCGCCTATTTACAATTGGATAAAAAATTCATTGACAAGCTCACCCTTTCGGCGGGTATTCGTTTCGAGAACTATTCAATCAATGAAGAAAGTGCCTCGCAGCCAGTGTTCAGAGCCGGAGCCAATTATCAATTTGGTCAAGCGAGTTATTTGAGGGCTTCTTACGGACAAGGATTCAGGTTCCCTTCTATAGCAGAGAAATTCATCGAAACCGCCGTAGGAGATATTTCCATCTATGCCAATCCCGATCTACAACCAGAAACTTCCTACAACATGGAAGTAGGAGTGAAACAAGGGTTTATCATTGGAGCCTTCAAAGGTTTCGCAGATCTAGCAGTTTTCCAACAGGAATATGACAACTTCATTGAATTTACCTTTGGACAATGGGGTGGTCCTGGCACGCAACTGGGAGGATTAGGATTCAAAAGTTTGAACACCGGTAAAAGCCGCGTTCGGGGAGCGGAAATCAGCATACTTGGGACGGGTGAAATTGGAAAAACCACCATCAACTTACTAGCTGGATACACCTATACCCTGCCACAATCTCTGACCCCAGACTATGTATATGGAGAGGCCTCGAACGAGAATGTAGACAAGCCCGTTTATTACACAAACACCAGTTCAGACCCCACCAATAATATTCTCAAATATCGCTTTCAGCATTTAGTACGGGCAGACATTGAGTTGAATAGGGATGGGATGATACTTGGGGCAAGCTTGCGCTACAACAGTCATCTTCAAAATATTGACTTAGCTTTTCTGGAGATTGAAATGTTTGGATTTGCTGAATGGGGTCTGACAAGCTGGAGAGCCAATCACACTTCAGGAGATTACGTGGTAGACATGCGAGTGGGTTACAAAGTGAATTCGAACCACAGGATCATGCTCATTGTAGGGAATTTGCTCAATAGGGAATACGCTATTCGCCCATTGGCAATTGAACCACCCCGACTTACTACCTTGCAATACACTTATAGCTTCCAATGAAAATCATAGGCATCATACCCGCCCGCTATGCATCCACCCGCTTTCCTGGAAAACCACTTGCGCAAATCCAGGGGAAAAGCATGGTCCAGCGCGTGTATGAGCAGGCAAAATCTGCACGCAAGCTTGAGGATGTTTGGGTAGCTACTGATGATTTGCGGATAGAAGAGCATGTGCTGTCCTTTGGTGGTAAGGTTGTAATGACCATGAGAGAACATCCTAGCGGCACTGACCGTTGTTTTGAGGCCCTCCAAAAAAGCGGAATCCCCGCAGATGCCGTTATCAATATCCAAGGAGACGAGCCATTCATTCAACCAGCTCAAATTGATGCACTTGCCGATTTGATAACCAAACCAGAGGTGAACATTGCTACTTTGGTAAAGAGAATCACAGATCCTTCTTTGTTACTGGATGTCAACAAAGTGAAGGTAGTTCTAGACAAAAACAACAAAGCGCTTTATTTCAGCAGAAGCCCAATCCCTTATTTCACCGGTGTACCGAACGAGCTAATACTTTCAAAGGGGGCTTTCTACAAACACGTGGGAATTTATGCCTACACTGTGGAAACTCTTCGAACTATCACCCACCTGGAAAAGTCATTTCTTGAACAGACAGAGTCTCTGGAACAGTTGAGGTGGTTGGAAAACGGAGTGTCGATTTATACCGCACTTACGTCATTTGAATCGCCCGCTATCGACACCCCGGATGACCTCGAAAAAATGTTGAAGGAACTAGAGGCTAAAACAGCTGGCTAATAAAGGAAAAACTGTACTTTCGTAGCAGACTATGTTACCCGTTCGCGAACATATTTTTAGCTTGCTTTATGATCATGATTGTGTGATCATTCCTGAATTCGGTGGTTTTGTAGCCAACCTTCACGGTTCGCAATTCAATGAACAGGCGCAGACAATAGACCCTCCCGGAAAAAACATCTCTTTCAACAAGCACCTCATTTCCAATGACGGACTTCTTGCTCATGCAGTAGCAAAAGCACAGGGACTTGGATATGAAGACGCGCTAGAAGCAATCCGCAAGGAAGTACTTGGGTTGAAAGAAGATATTGAGCACGGTAAACGTGTAGATTTCAGACACATTGGTGTCCTCTACCGCAATCAAGATGGTGCATTGCAGTTCATTCCAAGCAATGACCGCAACTTTCTTCGTACATCTTTTGGATTGTCTCAGGTTCATTTGATTCCGGCTACTCCGGTGGTGCAGCCAGTAACCGAAACTGCTAAAGAAGTTGCAACGCCGGCTATTCCTCTGGTGGTTGCCAAAGAAACCGAAGATCAAAAAGAAAATTCTCCTTGGAGAAGATGGGCAGCTGCCGCTGTTTTGATTCCCGCTGTATTGGTTGGTGGATGGCTGGTCAAAGACCAATTTACTGCTGGTCAGACGCTTAGTCTGGGTGACTTTAACCCGATGCGCAAAAAAATGGAAATCGGGTCAAACTATCAGCCTCGTTTTGCAGAAGAAGATATTCGGTTTTCTGCCCCAATTGAAGAAGATATCCTGGCTCGAGTAGAAGCGGAATATCCAGATATGAACACCCTTTATTATTCTTTTGTTGACGGAAAATTCTCTCCAGACGGAGTGCGGATAGAACTCAATAAAACCACTCCAGTTACTGAAGTCAAGACTCCTAAAGAAAAAGCAAGTTCTCTCGACCTTTATTTTATTGTGGCTGGGGCTTTTCAGGAACATAACAACGCTACAAATTTTGTTACGGAACTTCAATCCAAAGGATTTGATGCTGCCATTTTCGCCAAAAAAGGAAGCCTCCACATGGTGAGTTATGGATCCTATCCAAACAAACGTGCTGCTAAAAAGGCACTTGAGAACATCCGCCAGACAGAGAACAAAAAAGCGTGGCTCAAGAGAAAATGAGCACCCATCAATTACCCGATCCCAAAATAATTAAGAATATCATCTTTGACTTTGGCGGTGTGCTTTTTAACATCGACTATCAAGCTCCTGCCCGTGCGTTTAAATCTCTCGGCATGACAAATTTTGAGGAAATCTATGCACAGGCCGGGCAGACCCCTTTGTTTGATGAGTTGGAAAAGGGAACAATCAGTCAAGAAGACTTCATTCAAGAGCTAGCTAAGTATCTTCCTCGGGCGGTACGCCCAAAAGAAATTAAAGACGCTTGGAACATCATTTTATTGGACATTCCTAAGGAGCGTGTGGAGCTGGTACATGCATTGAAATCCAAGTACCGTACCTTTTTGTTGAGCAACACCAATGCCATTCATGTGGCTGATTTTGAGCAGACTGTGGATGAGACCATGGGGTTGGATTATTTCAAATCTGCCTTTGAGAAGGTGTACTATTCCAATGAGATCGGCATTAAGAAGCCGTATCCGGAAACGTACTTGGAAGTGTGCAGGTGGAATGGGCTAAAACCCGAGGAGACCTTATTTATTGACGATAGTATTCAACATGTGAAAGGGGCTCAGGAAGCTGGTTTGCATGCCTATCATTTGGACCTTGCACACACGGATATTGTGACCGCTATGCAGCCATTTATTGCGGAATTATCTGCAAATCCTAAGTAGTGGTTTTACTCTTGATCAGCTTTTTCCAAGAAAGGTAGAGTGCCTCCGTACAGGGACGAGCACCATTTTCCAGTATTTCAAACAAGGCTCTTTTCTTGTTGGACTCATACTTTTTGGAACCCGTAAACAACTCAGGTTCAAGCTCATTGATGTCCACTTTTTCTGTAGATAGGGCCTGAATGTTATCTCCGTTTGTGAAATCGAAATCTGGGTGCTTGATGGTCATGTGGATCATTTCCAGCGCCTCGGCTCCGAACTTAAAAATCCGGATATCCTTTGGGGTGCGCAATTCTGCAAAGCTGATGCGATCCAGGACTTTTTCCCAAAAAAGGTCTGAAAAAATCGAAATCAATGTATGCGCCTTCTCCGGCTCAGCTTTTTTTAGTTTCAACCAATCCTCAGAAGTAATGGAGTTGCTGGCTAAAAACTTCACAAACTCGTCCTTCACTTCTTCCAACTCTTCTATGGCCAGGTCTCTGTATTTCATGGGGAATAATTCTCCTGCAAAGGTAGAGAAAGCATCTGGGGCCAACGAATTTGCGCACAAAAAAGCCCCGCACAAGGCGAGGCTTTTTCCGAGAGATCATCTCAATTATTTTTTGATTCCTTCAAGGTTCAGCAAGAAGGCATATTCCATGGCAGTCTCTTTGTAGCGCTCGAATCTACCGCTAGCTCCTCCGTGGCCTGTATCCATGTTGCAGTACATCACCAACATGTTGTTGTCGGTTTTGTACTCGCGTAATTTCGCCACCCACTTGGCTGGTTCCCAGTACTGCACTTGGCTGTCCCAATACCCTGTGGTGACCATCATATTTGGATAGTCTTGTTTCTTCACCTGATCATATGGTGAGTAAGACAAAATGTATTCGTAGTAAGTGGTATCCTGTGGATTTCCCCACTCATCAAATTCACCGGTTGTCAATGGAATGCTTTCATCCCACATGGTTGAAACCACATCCACAAATGGCACTGCGGCCACGATCCCGTTCCACATGTCCGGTGCCATATTGACCACTGCACCCATCAAGAGTCCACCAGCGCTTCCACCCATGGCGTACAAATGATCTGAGTTGGTATAGCCTTCTTTGATCATGAATTCGCCACAATCGATGAAATCTGTGAAGGTGTTAATCTTGTTGAGCAATTTCCCGTCTTCATACCATTGTCGACCCATTTCTTGTCCGCCTCGGATATGCGCAATTGCATAAACAAATCCTCTGTCCAAGAGGCTCAAACGCACACTACTGAAATAAGGGTCCATGCTGGCTCCGTATGAACCATATCCATATAGTAAGGTTGGGTTCTTTCCGTCTTTCTTAGTTCCCTTGCGGTACACAATCGATACAGGCACTTGAGTTCCGTCTTTGGCAGTAGCCATCTTACGTTCGCTCACATAATTGTCTGGAGAGAAACTCGGGTCCATCACTTCTTGCTGCTTCAGCAAGGTCTTTTCTTTAGACACCAAATCATAGTCGTAAGTAGAATTTGGCGTAGTCAAAGAGGTATACCCGTAACGCAAAGTCTGCGTATCAAATTCAGGATTGTATCCTACATATGCCATGTATGCCGGGTCTTGAAATTCAAGGTAGTAATCTTGGGTTTTATCCCAAGTGGTCACCCGAATATTGGTCAATCCAGCTTTACGCTCTTCCACGATCAAGTAGTCTTTGAAGATCTCAATGCCTTCTAAAAGCACATCAGCTCTATGTGGAATCACGTCTTCCCAGTTGTCTTGAGTAGTAGCATTTATGGATGTTCTTGAAAGCTTGAAGTTCTTTGCTTCATTGCCGTTGTTCACGATATAGAAGTGATCTCCATAATGGCTAGGGCTGTACTCCAATCCTCTTACACGTTCTTGAATGATCTTCCAATCTCCGTTCGGTTTGTTGGCATCCATGAAGCGGTATTCCGACGTCATGGTAGCTCCTGACCCAATGATCAAATACTTCTTAGATTTCGACTTGTAGACATAGGTATTGAAAGTCTCATCTGTCTCTTCATACACCACTTCATCATTGGCAGAATCTGTACCCAATACGTGCTTGTAAATGCGGTAAGAACGCAAAGTGACCGGGTCTTTTTTGGTGTAGAACAAGGTCTTGTTGTCGTTGGCCCAAGTTGCTCCACCCGTAGTTTCGGGAATACGGTCTTTAAGAATTTCTCCTGTCTCCAGGTTTTTCACATACACGGTGTACTGACGTCTGCTGACCGTATCCACTCCGTAAGCCAGCATCTTGTTGTTTGGACTAACTGATTGTCCCCCGATAGCGAAATAACTGAAACCAGTGGCCATCTCCGGACCATTTAGCATAATAGCTTCTTCGTTGTCCAGGCTTTCCGGCTTCCGGCAGTAGTAAGGGTATTCTTTTGCTTCTTCGTAGCGGGTGTAGTACCAATAGCCATCCACTTTGGAAGGCACAGATATCTCCGTTTGGTTGATTCTTCCCACAATTTCATCAAACAACTCCTTCTGAAATTCTTTGGTGTCTGCCATGATGGTATCGCGGTAGGCGTTCTCAGCATTCATATAATCCAACACGTCCTGCGTTTGTGCATCGGGAGCTTCGGCTTTTTTCTGGTCATCACTAAGTCGCATCCAGAAGTAATCATCCACACGGGTATTGCCATGTTCCACCATTTCGGCTCTCACCTTTTTGGCAGCCGGAGCATTAATTTTTGTCATAGGTTGTTCTGAAGCATTTGAATTGTCCGCGGAATTACATCCAGCGGCAAAGATAAGAAGCCCGAAGGCAGCAAGGGAGGTTAACTTCATCATTGTAGTTGATTTAGGAGCTGCAAACTAGAGAATGTCTGGCACATCTCCATGCACTTTGTCAGCTTTTCCACAAGCGGTATTGCTTCGGGTTCAATGGTTATTCTTTTTTTCTGCGCATAGCGCGAGGAGAAGGGATATGGATTATGGGTAAATGTTTATGGGTAAAGGTGGCAGGTTGCAGGTGTTAAAGGCTGAAGGTTAATAGTTTAAGGTTTATCTGCTTTGACCAAAATCAAACAAAGACCAAAACACAAGCCCAGCGGGGCGGATTATCATGAGCCCGGTCCGTTAGGGCCGGGGGGAGGTTCATTGGATCCGTTTCAACGGTTTCGCCAAATACCATTTCCAACCAAACCAACAAAGACCAAAATACAAGCCGTGGAGCGTGCGATATAAGAGTAGCCCCGTCCGGGGAGGGCGGGGAGGATGTTTTTTTGGCCGTTTTTCACGATTACCCACAGGTCCATTCAAACCAAATCAAAAAAGACCAAAACACAAGCTGCATTGTTCAAAAGAGGCTGCCATGTGCCATCTCCAGCCAAATATGTTTGATCGTTGTTGTTAAACTCTAAATACGACAAGGCATAATCTCCCTGTGCAGATTGTTCAACACCTGTAATCAATACATCTCCAGCACCTTGGGGAATAGACCGAAAACGTCCATTCCCATTCACATCAACCATTTCGGTTGGATTAAGCACATTGATGCCTACGTTTTGCTCAAGACTGTTATTCTCGGTCAAAATACTTAGCTCACCTGAGTTTGACACCCAAAAATCTGCAAAAGTGGATAACGGGTCATAGGATATCCTGAGTTGAGCATCTAATGCAGTATCTGCCGCATCATCCACATGTAATTTTCTTTGTGGCTGACCATTGGTGCTGGAATCCCAAAGGTTTCCAACACCTACTTTCCCGCCATCTGTAGCAGTCATCCGCATTAATTGCAATCCCGCTAAAGAACTCACATCCGTATCATCATTGGCCCCAGATTGATATGCTCTGGTAAATCTGAAGACCAAATTGTCCGCGCCGAAAGCATCGGGATTTGCATTGTCTCCCCAGTTTATCACTGATTCTGTCACATCATTCTGAATCCTCCTAAGGCCCATATACATCGCATCACCATTTCCTGTGATTGTCATTCCATCAACCATCCAGGGACGATAGGCCATGAAGACCACCGGTTGTGCCAGCTAAATGAAGTAACGAATATGGACCTGTATTGAAGAGAGACGGATCCCTGCTGAGCATTAAGAATCCGTCTTGAGCAACACCCGTAAATCCGTTGATGGTATTCGTTTGTGCAGGGTAGAGTCTCATTCGATGAATTGCATCCGTCTTAAATGGAATAGGGCTATTGTCTGTTGTCCCTAAAGTATGTGTCAATGGAGATATAGTGGTATTCCCTGAAATTGACCAATCTTGCGCTAAAAGGACTTTACTTAAAAACAGAAGCCCACAAATAAATATCAATCGTTTCATATTGCAGTATTATTTTACTGCCGCAGTATCTTTTTTCTTTTTTGTAGCTGATCTGACATAACTGTCAATATATAAACCCCTTTCTCGTATCGCGACAAATCCAAAATCAAAGAATCATGGATTACGCCTTTAGCCACAATTCGCCCCGTTGAATCATGCAATTCATAGTGGTCGAATTCAGGAGCGTCTATAGTAATCTTGCCGTTTGTCGGATTGGGATAACAATCAAAAGCGATTTGTCGTTGGATATTAACTTGTGACAAATCTGAACATTTGATCACAGATATGTCATCAACATAATAATATGCCACTGACCAGCCCGTTGTCCCGTCAACATTTAGCAATGATGTCATCTCGTTGGTCCAATGATTACCAAGCGTTAAATAGCTCTCGCCTCCTTCAGCAACAAACGACCCAGACACCTCCGTCCAATCAAGCGTATCGGTAATGATATTACCCAATGTATTCACTACTTGCGGTTGCACCGACAACACGCCAGGGTTTCCAAAATCCGAAATAGAATCACTAGAAAAATAAAACCCAAAACCGTCGCAGGCTAAGGTCACGATGTTTGAAAGTACAAGATGGCCACTAACATAGTAGCAAGTATCAACCAATAATGGACTAATCAACTTGACCGTCAAATATTCTCTAGAAATGGACTGCTCATCTGCAAGCCATAATCCTACATATTTATCTCCAGTTCTGGGCAATTGCCATTCACCGGCAATAGAGAAATCGTTAGAAAAATAACTATTGATATAACACTCATTATTCGCAACAGAACCATAAAAGTCTGGAGTGGCGCCATTAGTATTGTACCAGTTGGAAGCAGGGAAATACCCAAGCTCATCAAATCCATTCTCCACACAGGTAGTATCCTCAAAACTCGGATTAGGCACCAAATTCTGCGCAAACAACACAGTGGTCAACAAAAGAAAAAAAGAAAACAGCAGTATTCTCATTGTTAAAAATAAAATTGAATTTCACTCCTTCTGGCCCACCTGGGGGAGCATTACCTTGCCAGTGTTGTTCCTTGAACAACCCACTGCAATTGACTAACTTTGAACTACATACGCAACACTCCTTTCTAAACCATCGGATGTTAAGTTTGTGTCCCCGCACTTTGCGGGGATTTTTTTACCACAGACATGAGCAAGGCCCAATTCAGTGATCAATCCAATACGTAAGGGTCGTAAGCAGTTCTTTCTCCAGAAGATTATCTGCAAAAAAGCAAATTTTCAGTCTCAAGATAAGTGATTAAGTGGAAAGTGGAAAGTGGAAAGTGGAAAGTGGAAAGTGGAAAGTGGAATTTTAACAATAAGATCTTATTCCAATACTAATTCTGATCTGTTTTTCATTGTCGGTATGCAACCAGCACGATTTACAAACTTGCGCTAGCGGGGTTTAAAGTTACAGGTTCAAGACTCCAAACCACACTCACAAACCACACTCTCACTACTCAGACGGCTGGGAGCCGTCCCTCTCAAGACTCAAGACTGACTTGGCTATTTGAACGGCGTTTGTTGCGGCGCCCTTGCGTAAATTGTCTGAAACCACCCACATATTTAAGGTACGTGCTTGAGATTCATCGCGGCGCAGCCGCCCCACAAAAACCTCATCCTTACCAGACGCATACAACGGCATGGGATATTCATTGTTCTTAGGATCATCCTGAACTATGACCCCTGGCATTGCGGCCAAGAGCATGCGGACTTCGTCTATATCAAACTCATTTTTGAACTCCACATTGATGGACTCACTATGCCCACCTACTACGGGGACTCGGACAGCAGTAGCGGTAATTCCAATATTTGGGTCACCCAAGATCTTGCGGGTCTCGTGCACCAATTTCATTTCTTCTTTGGTGTAGTCATTTTCCAAAAAAACATCGCAATGCGGTAAACAATTGCGGTCGATTGGATACGGATATACACGGTTGGCACTTTCACCTCTTCGCTCCTCCTCCATCTGCTGCACAGCCTTCACCCCTGTTCCTGTAATGCTCTGGTAAGTGCTGATCACCAACCTTTTGATGCCATATTTGTCCAACAAAGGCTTCAGCACCAAAACCAATTGAATCGTAGAGCAATTCGGGTTGGCGATGATCTTGTCCTTAGCAGTGATCAAATTTGCATTGATCTCCGGCACAATCAACAAGTGATCGGGATGCATGCGCCAAGCACTGGAATTGTCAATGACCACCGTACCCTTCTCAGCAAATTTTGGCGCCCATTGCAAACTGGTATCTCCGCCTGCACTGAAAAGTGCGATGTCTGGCACCAATTCAATGGCTTCTTCCATACTGCGAATAGTAAAATCCTTTCCCTGAAATTCAATGGTTTTGCCAACTGATTTTTCAGACGCTACAGGAATCAATTCTTTGATATCAAGCCCTTGTTCATCAAGTACTTTGAGCATTTGTTGTCCTACCATTCCGGTAGCACCTACCACGGCAATTCGCAATCCCATATTTGAAATTTATTTTCGCTAAAACCCTGCTTCTGTAAAGCTAACAAATGTACTATATTTAGCCTCTATGAATCGGTCGCACTTACTTGTTTTACTTGCTCTGTTGCTTGGAATATGCAACGTTTCTGCTCAGCTGACCGATGATTTTTCAGACGGCAACTTCAACTCAAACCCTGAATGGACAGGCCAAGCAGAAAAATTTGAGGTCAATGCCGAAGAGCAACTACACACGATAGACACTGAAACGGGACAAGCATTTTTATCTACCTCAGTATCACAATCTCTGAACAATACTTCGTGGGAGGTTTGGATCAAGCAGACCTTCGCTCCCAGCAGCAACAATTTCTCTAGATATTATCTCAGTGCATTGGTTCCACAATTTAGTTTCACAGGCAATTCCGGTGCTGGCGCCCAGGGATATTTTTTACAATTGGGAGAGGCTGGAAGTGAAGATGCTCTCCGCTTGTTTCGAGATGATGCCACGGACACGGCACCTGTAGAAATTGTAGCGGGAACTGCAGGAACCCTTGCCGCTTCGTTTCAAGTGCGCATCAAAGTAGATCGCGATGACGCCGGAAATTGGACCATCTATATGGACCCCACCGGAGGAACCGCCTATCAATTCCAGGGCTCCGGTACAGATGCTACATATACTTCCACCAATGCGTTGGGGCTCACTTGCACCTACACCGCGAGCAATGCGGACAACTTTTTCTTTGACGACATCTACTTTGGAGCTCCCATTTCAGACACTACGCCACCTACCGTTGAGAATCTGGAAGTAGTCAATTCAACCACACTTGTACTTACTTTTAGTGAACCTCTGTTGCTGTCCACAGCTGAAAATGTGGCCAACTATGCGGTTCCGGGCACTGGATCTCCCAGCTCAGCAACTCTAGATATTGAAAATCCCGTGTTGGTTACGCTCCAGTTCAGCAGTGCTTTTCCCGCCAACGAGACCCAGAATTTAGACATCACCAGCGTGGAAGATTTATGGGGCAATGCCATTTCTCCAGCTTCCTTCGAGTTCATCTACACTGAAGGGGCCGAGGCTTTTGCAGGAGACGTGGTCATCAATGAGATCTTTGCGGATCCTAGTCCCCCGCTTGGATTACCGGAGTTTGAGTTCGTGGAACTCTACAACACCTCTTCCAATTATTTCGACCTGGGCAATTGGGTCTTCGTAAACAGTGCCACGGAAAAAACACTTCCTTCTGTGGTCTTGGCGCCAAATGAATTCGTGATCTTGTGCGATGCGAGCGTTGCTGCTGAGTATACTTCTTATGGGAATGTGATTGGAATTCCATCATTCACCGCCCTTGCAAATACGGTAGATAGTCTCACTTTGAGAGACAATAATGGCTTGGTACTAGACATCGTGGTCTATAATGACAGTTGGTACGGCAATCCTTTGTTGGATGATGGCGGTGTGACTTTGGAGCGGATCAACCCTTTCGCCACGTGCAGCGGAGGTTCCAACTGGACGGCCTCTTCGGCGTTTTCTGGTGGTTCTCCCGGAGCGCAAAACACGGTTTTCAATGATACGCCAGACATCACGCCTCCTGCATTCTTGACTTGGAACTTCAGCACACCAACTACTCTAGAATTGAACTTCAATGAGCCTCTAGAAATTGATGCCGCTGATAACGTGACTGCACAGTTCAACGCTGCAATAAATGTGGTGTCCTTGCAATTAAGCTCAGCTAATACGCAGTTGATCGCCACACTTGATACACCCTTGAATCTCGGTGAGGAGTACATACTCATCTTGGATGAAGTAGCTGACTGTGAGGGAAATAGCTGGGCAGAATCTTTGGACATTCCTCTTTTTCTGGGCTTTCAGCCCGAAGAAGGAGATCTTCTCATTACGGAGATTTTCCCCGATCCAGATGATGAACTTCCCTCGCCCGCGGCAGAATTCATCGAGATCTATAATGCTGGCACGCAGGTGTTGGAACTTTCGCAACTGGAATTGAGCGGTGGCTTTTTTAACTCACAAGTGACATTGGCTCCTGAGTCCTACCTCGTCATTGCCGATGTCGAAAACACAATTGCATTTCTGACTTTTCAGAATGTGGTCTTTATGGAAGATTTTCCGGGACTCACAAACTCTGGAAGATCATTGGTTCTCAGTCAAAATGGAGCCGTCCTGGATTCCTTGAGCTATGACCTAAGCTGGTACCATGATGCCTCCAAAGATGACGGTGGATATTCAATAGAACGTGTCTCCTTGAACGATCCTTGCAGTGATGGAGACAATTGGCGAGCCAGCATTGACCCGTCAGGAGCAACTCCAGCTGCAGAAAACAGCGTCAATGATCCAAACCCGGACACTTCAGTTCCAGAGATCTTATATGTACTGATTGAAAGCGCGGATGAGCTTCGTGTGGTATTCAATGAAGGATTGGATGCCTTAACAGGAGAGCTGGTTGAAGCAGAAGTAGGCTTGTTGCAGAACGGTAATTTCGTTGCTCTTGAATACAATCTGTTGAACGCCATTTGGGAGGCCAG
>CAZKMC010000028.1:0-2044 GCA_964553485.1 uncultured Comamonadaceae bacterium | reverse complement strand
GAGGCCAGCGCACCCAAGGAATTGTATCTGTCATTTGATGGTGGATTTGCACCGCCACTGATTTACACGCTTCGACTACAAGGAGTAGCCGACTGTTGGGGAAATTCTGCAGTAAATATCCAAGGAAATTTTGCCGTACCTGAAACCGCTCAACCACGAGACCTAGTAATCAATGAGTTGCTGAGTAACCCAAGGGCTACGGGGATTGACTTCGTAGAGATTTACAACCGTTCACCAAGGAACATTAGTCTTCAAGGTTGGCAGTTGGCAAGGGAATCTGGCGGACAACCGGAAAGTGCAAAAATCATTACAGAGCTCCCACTTGTGCTACTTTCTGGAGACTATGTCTATCTGAGCACATCTGCCGCCATCGTAAAAGCAGAATATCCCATTGCGAATGAAAACAAAGGGCTCGACATGGCTTCTTTTCCTTCCTATAACAATGACGACGGAATCGTTTTGCTGATTGCACCAGACGAAAGTGTCATGGACAGGTTGGTCTATAACCCAGAAATGCAATACCCGCTTTTGAATAGTTCTGATGGGGTGAGTTTGGAAAGAGTCAATCCTGATGTTGAATCTTCAATTGAAACGAACTGGCACTCGGCTTCAGGAACAGCAGGGTATGCCACTCCGGGCCTTCGCAATTCTCAATACGCAGAATCCCCAAGCATTAGTGGTTCCTTACAAACCAGCCCTGAAGTGTTCTCTCCAGACAATGACGGTTATGAAGACGTTGTTCAAATAGCTTATGCACTGAATGCTCCCGGCTTTACAGGTTCAATCACTATTTATGATCAAGCCGGCAGACTAGTAAGACGACTGGTTCAACAAGAATTGTTAGGAGGAGAAGGTATCTTCATTTGGGATGGGATCAATGAGAATCGAACCAAGTCAGGCATGGGAATTTATATCCTATTTCTAGAAGCTTTTGACCCCTCAGGCAACGTTATCCAACTCAGAACAACCACTGTGTTGGGTCACCAGTTGAATTGATATGCTTTTTCTCCCACCTTTGCATCGTGTTTGAAGATGCTCAAATTCATATTCGCCCCGTTGCAGTACTCGCTGAACCCTGGATGATCTGGGTTGTAATTGGCTCTTTGGCGTTATTGGCTTATTCTCGCTTGAACTTTCCGGCTATCTATAAATTGATGGCAGTGAGCATTACCCATTACAGGGTGGTACAGCAAGAAATAAGAGATGTGCCGCCCCTAAGTAGGCGAGGGCTAATTTCTCTAATCCCGTTTGCCCTTGCCGTTTGGACCTTGTTCTTTTACTTGGGCATTAAGACTAAAAATCCCGAACTGGATCTTGGTTTTACATTCTTTGCAAAACTGATAGGAGTGGTCTGTGCCATTTATGTCATAAAAGTATTGGCAATTCGTGCTGTGCAAATTCTCACAGACGGAGATTTTGGACTCGAAGAATATATATTCAATTTATTCCTCTTTGCAGAAATAGGTGCGCTTGTGTTGTTTCCTATTGTCCTCATAGCCAGCTATGTACCGTTGCACGGTGCTGAATGGGTGTGGTGGTTTGGTGTGGGGTTTTGGGTTTTCACTTATTTCTGGCGGCTTTTCAGAGGTGTGATGTCTGCCTTTCAGCATCGAACACCTATGATTTACATTATTTTGTATCTTTGCGCCCTCGAAATCTTACCGTTGTTGGTGGTGTTCAGGGTACTGGATATATCACTTCACTAAGAATGGCAGGGGTTTTGAGCTGAGGAGCTAAACAGACAACTATGGCAGAAAAAATTAAAACAATTCTTATTTCTCAACCGAAGCCTGCCACAGAGAAATCGCCCTATTACGATTTGGCTGAGAAGTATAAGCTGAAAATAGATTTCAGACCTTTTATACACGTAGAGGCAGTTGAATCGCAGGAATTCAGACAGCAACGTGTAGATATAGCTACCCATACAGCTGTTATTTTCACTTCTCGAAATGCAGTGGACCACTTCTTTAGAATGTGTCAAGAACTGAGAATTACAGTTCCAGATAGCATGAAATACTTTTGCATTTCAGAGTCGACGGCTTAT
>CAZKMC010000027.1:15070-16998 GCA_964553485.1 uncultured Comamonadaceae bacterium | reverse complement strand
ATTGGCACTAATTACTACATTCAGTTAGGTATTGCAGGACTAGCTCAAGGAAGTCAAGTGCGTTTTGATTATTTGTCTATCACCGGAGGGTGCACGGACCCTGAAGCTTGTAATTTTAATCCATCTGCCGGGTGTGATAATGGCTCTTGTCAAGAGCCTGGATGTACCTACCCTTCAGCATGCAATTACAATCCTTTGGCTTGTCCAATGGATGATACATGCGTGTTCAGTGGGTGCGCGGATAGCGCAGCCTTCAACTTTGATCCATTTGCAAGCTGCGATGATAGAACATGCCTGCCTCCAGGCTGTACAAATACAACTGCACCCAATTACAATCCAAACGCTACCATTGATGATGGATCATGCGCAGTCTCCTGTACAGGAGACTTGACCGATGATGGAATTGTGGGGACAGTAGATTTGTTGGCATTGCTGTCTGCTTTCGGAACCACCTGCAATTGAGGTGAAATAATCCTTGTCCTTTAATTACCTGTTTTTCCCGAACTTGTTTCCTCAATCACCAGAGTACACTTTAGATGCGGCTACCAATTACTTTTGCCTTTTTAGTATGTTTTCTTTTCCAATCACAAGCCCAAATAGATCACTGGGAGTCTGTAGTTTTGGCTGAAAACCAATGGAGTTATCTCCTTCCTTCTGAAGAACTGCCAACTGATTGGAACCAAGTCGGCTTTGATGATTCTGCCTGGCTGGTTGGTGCTGGAGGAATGGGCCACGGAGATAATGATGACGGGACAGTCATCGCCAACACCAACGCAGTATTCCTACGACATACATTCAACATCGAAGATCTTTCTGCCATTGAAGCTTCCATCTTTCACATGGACTATGACGATGCTTTTGTGGCCTATCTAAATGGTGTTGAAATTGCCAGAAGCAACATTGGAACTCCCGGAGACTCTCCTTCTTACAATCAATTCTCAGATGGATTGCACGAGGCACAAATGTACCAAGGTGGTAATCCGGATGAGTTTGTCCTTAGCAACCTAGAATCACTTTTTCTGGAAGGTGAAAATGTCTTGTCTATCCAAGCTCACAATGCAAACTCTGGCTCATCAGATCTAAGTTCAAACGGCTTTCTTCATGTCGGGTTATATACCACAGAAACGCTCTATCAAACCATTCCATCTTGGTTTAATCCACCGTCTGAATGTTTGGGTTTTGACCTTACTATCTTTACCGCAGCTTGGGGCGGAGAGGTGTTCTGGAGCATCGTCAATGAAAATGATGAGATGGTATATAATGGTAATGGCTATGCTGATGATGAAGTTTACAACTACGAATTATGCCTCGAAGTAGGATGCTACGTCTTTGAACTTGGAGACACTTACGGCGATGGTTGGAATGGAGGTTATTTTATCCTAGAAGACCAAAATGGAAATGAAGTAATCTCCGGAACATTGGACAATGGATACCAAGATGAAATCATTTTTGGAGTGGAATCCTGGTGCCCTATTTTGGGGTGCATGGATTCAGAGGGACTAAATTATGACCCAGGAGCGAATACGGATGACGGCAGCTGCGTGTTTTTCGAAACCTCCCATTTACCGTTGGTTGTCATTACCACAGACGGACAAGGTATCCCAGATAACCCTAGAATTACAGCCCACATGGGTATCATCCAAAATACAGTTGGAGACAATTCCCTTGATGATGAATTCAATAATTACGACGGACAAATTTCCATAGAAATCAGAGGCTCCAGTAGTCAGATGTTCCCCAAAAAATCTTTCGGTTTGGAAACACAACTTCCAGATGGAACTAACAACAACGTATCGCTGTTGGACATGCCTGTAGAGAACGACTGGATCTTGCATGCCCCGTTCTCCGACAAAAGCCTCATGCGCAACGCGCTCACATTTGAACTAGGCAGAAAAGCCGGAAGATATACCGTGCGGAACAAATACTGC
>CAZKMC010000027.1:8778-15060 GCA_964553485.1 uncultured Comamonadaceae bacterium | reverse complement strand
TATCAAGGACTGTACATGTTGATGGAGTCTGTGAAAGTAGACAATGACCGCGTAGACATCGCTACGCTGCTGCCTGAGGATATTGACGGAGATGAAGTTACTGGTGGATATATACTGAAAGTAGACAAGTTCACAGGCAACGGAGGAGAAGGATGGTATTCAGATTACCTCGTAGAAGGAGGAAATGATTTGACCTACATCCAGTTTCATCGTCCCAGAGCAGATGACCTTGTCCAACAACAAAAGGACTACATAGAATCATATGTCAACAACTTCGAAGACGTGCTCTTCAGTGATGAATTTGCCAATCCTGAAACAGGCTATGCCAACTACATTGATCCTTCTTCTTTTATAGACCTTTCCCTCATCAATGAGCTATCAAGAAATATTGATGGCTACCGATTAAGTACCTACTTCTATAAGGACAAAGATTCCAATGGAGGCAGGCTAACTATGGGCCCCTGGTGGGACTATAACCTTGCTTATGCCAATGCAAACTATTGTGATGGCGGAAATCCTGAAGGCTGGGAAGTAAACAGCGGTTGTGGCAATGAAAATCCACGCTGGTTCGAAAGACTCAAAGAAGATCCGATCTATCTCAACAACCTGCGGTGCAGGTGGGATATTCTCCGCTCCAATCTCTGGAGTGATTCTGCGCTAACCTTCATGATCGACTCCCTTGACAACAGGCTGGGAGAAGCTTCCCTGAGGAATTTTGCGGCATGGGACATTCTGGGAACTTATGTTTGGCCTAACGTCTACACAGATTCTGAAAGCCACCAGGATGAGGTTGATTTTTTGAAGTCATGGGTAGATGAACGAACTGTCTGGATGGACAGCAATCTTGAGGGGATATGCCCAGCGGGCTGCACGGATGTTGCAGCATGCAATTTTGATCCTGCTGCCGAGCTGAATAATGGCACATGTGAGTACGTGGAGGTGTTTTCAATAGGAGGCACGTTCGCAACCTTTGTAGACTCTATACACGCCTACGCTTATCCTGAGACTTTTGGAAGCACCTACGCCTGGGAAATTACTGGTGGCACCATCGTTTTTGGCCAGGGTGCCAATACAGTGCAGGTCATCTGGACGGAAGTGGGAGCTGGGTCCATTTCGATCCTGGAAACCAATGAAGAAGGATGTTCCGGAGAATTGGTTGTTCTTGAAGTTGAGGTGACGGTGTATGTGCACGTTGCTTCATGGCAACACGAGGAATTGAAAGTATTTCCGAATCCCTCAAACGGGAATTTCCGAATTGACCTGCCATCAAGTAATACGTCCCTGCAGCTGCGAATCGTGGATATGACAGGTCGAGTGGTGTTCAGTCAGCAACTTCTGCACAAGAAAACAATTGACATCCATGTGCATTTGGCTGAAGGAGTCTATCTACTTGAAGTGGTAGGGTCAAACAACAACTATGTTTCCACGTTGGTGATACGGTAAAAGCAAAGGGATAACCCTTCTTTGATTGAGCATTCCTCTTCCATCGGATTTCCTTAATTTTGCTGCCAAATCAAGCAATCACATGGCACGCATCCTTACCGGAATTCAAAGCACTGGAACACCCCATCTTGGGAATATTCTCGGAGCCATCGTTCCTGCAATTGAGCAGGCGGCAAAGCCTGAGAATGAATCGTTTTTGTTCATTGCGAACATGCACTCCGTAACCCAGATCAAGGACGGAAAAGAACTCAGCCAGAATACCTTGAGTACAGCGGCTACTTGGCTAGCTTGTGGTTTGGATACCAACTCCAGTGTGTTCTACCGCCAGAGTGACATTCCACAAGTAGCGGAACTAGCGTGGTACTTGAGCTGCTTCTTTCCTTATCAGCGCCTCACGCTTGCCCACAGTTTCAAAGACAAAGCAGACCGTTTGGAAGATGTGAATGCTGGACTATTCAGCTATCCCATGTTGATGGCGGCAGACATCATTATCTATGATGCGGAATTTGTGCCCGTTGGGAAGGACCAGCTGCAGCATCTGGAGATGACGCGCGATGTGGCCGCCAGGTTCAACCATAAAATGGGAGAGACCTTTGTGCTTCCTAAAGATTTGCTGCACAAAGACCACATGTTGATTCCCGGCACGGACGGCGAAAAAATGTCCAAATCCAGAAACAACACAATCAATATTTTTGCACCAGAAAAAGAGTTGAAGAATACCATCAACAAACAGATCATTACAGACGCCACTCCATTGGAAGACTCAAAGAATGTGGAGGGCTCAGCTGTGTATCAACTTTATAAATTGATAGCTCCGGCCAAAAAAGCACAAGCCATGAGGTCGCAGCTAGAGGCAGGTGGCTATGGCTGGGGACATGCAAAAAAGGATTTGCTTGAAGGAATTTTAGAGCGTTTTTCTGAGGAGCGTGAACGCTACAACCACTTCATGAATCATCCCAAGGAAGTGGAAGAACAATTACTGGCAGGTGCGGCTAAGGCTAAGATTGTAGCACATGCCACCATTGAACGTGTCCGAGAAAAACTAGGCATGTAGACGAAGTTGATTTTCCAATTTCAACCCACTATCTCACTAGCAACCTTAAACCTTTAACTCGAATCCCATGTACGGCAAAATCAAAGACCACCTTCAAAAAGAACTTTCAGAAATTGAATCTGCAGGACTATTTAAAAAGGAGCGCATCATTACTTCAGCACAAGAAGCAGTAATCAAGATCAGTACGGGACAAGAAGTTGTGAATTTCTGTGCCAATAATTACCTGGGTTTGAGCAACCACCCAACGGTAATAGCCGGAGCAAAAAGCGCGCTGGATAGCCATGGTTTTGGAATGAGTTCTGTTCGATTCATCTGTGGAACTCAGGACATTCACAAAACACTCGAACGCAAAATCTCAGAATTCCTCCATACCGAAGACACCATTCTATATGCCGCAGCATTTGATGCAAACGGGGGCGTGTTTGAGCCCTTGCTTGGACCGGATGACGCAATTATCTCTGATGCACTAAACCATGCTTCCATCATTGATGGAGTGCGTTTGTGCAAGGCTGTTCGGTATCGCTATAAGAACAACGACATGGTAGATTTGGAAGAGCAATTAAAGGCTGCTTCAGGCGCCCGTTTCAAGATCATCGTAACAGATGGAGTGTTCTCTATGGACGGTTATGTAGCACAATTAGATAAGATCTGTGACCTCGCAGATCAATATGATGCGATGGTGATGGTAGATGAATGTCACGCTACCGGCTTCATCGGCAAGACAGGACGTGGTACCATCGAGCTGAAAAATGTATTGGGTAGAGTAGATGTCATTACAGGAACACTAGGTAAAGCCTTGGGCGGAGCCATGGGTGGATTTACCAGCGCCCGCAAAGAAATAGTAGACTTATTGCGTCAACGTTCAAGACCATACTTGTTCAGTAACTCACTGGCCCCCAATATTGTGGGAGCATCTATTGCAGTGCTGGACATGCTATCGAACAGCACCACACTTCGAGACAAACTGGAGTGGAATACCAACTATTTCAAAGAAGGTATGCGCCGCATTGGTCTGGAGATCAA
Organism: uncultured Comamonadaceae bacterium; assembly: GCA_964553485.1. Lineage (GTDB taxonomy): Bacteria > Bacteroidota > Bacteroidia > Flavobacteriales_D > Sanyastnellaceae > CAZKMC01. Next base: position 11,540 of record CAZKMC010000027.1, on the reverse strand, counting down.
AGACGGTGATTCGGCAATTGTCCCAGTCATGCTTTATGATGCCAAGCTCAGCCAAGTGATGGCCGACAAACTGCTTGAAGAGGGAATCTACGTCATTGGATTTTTCTATCCTGTGGTGCCGAAAGAACAAGCTAGAATCCGCGTTCAACTGAGCGCTGCGCATGAAAAAGAGCATCTAGACAAAGCCATCAACGCATTCGAAAAAGTGGCCAAAGAACTGGGCGTGATCCAGAAAGCATGAAGATTCTAATTGCGGGACAAGGTCTTGCGGGAACAGTCTTTTCATTTGAGCTTCAACAGCGCGGGCATTCCGTGGTGGTGATGGACGGACAAAAAGAACCTGCAGCAAGCAGGGTGGCTGCCGGAATGTGGAATCCAGTGAGTTTCAGAAGAGTGATCCCAACTTGGAGAGCCCATCAACTCATCCCGAAAATGCACGCTTTATACGCGCAGATGGAGAGTTTTCTGAGCATCAAAGTGGTGCACAAAATGCCTGTCATCCGGATCTTTCCAAACGAGGAATACGCCGGCATTTGGGAAAAGGCACAACAAACCGAGGTGGCAACCTTCCTCGCACCAGCAAAAAACAGGACCCTTTCTACGCACATTCATGCTCCACACGGACATGGTGAGGTAAGTGAAGCGGGCTACGTGGATTTGCCCTTGCTACTGGATAGTTGGGGGGCATATTTGGCTGAAAATGACCGCCTGCTAAACCAGCAATGGGATGGAAATGCCACGTGGTCAGACAATGGTGCGGAGGTTCACGGCGTCCATTATGATGCGGTGGTGCTTTGTCTCGGAACGGGAGCCGCGCAAGACCCTCTCACGGCGGATTGGGAATTCCTCAGACAGAACAAGGGAGAGGTACTGACGCTCAAAATTCCGGGGCTAAAATTGGATCATGTGTTGAACAAGGGTAAGTGGCTTTTGCCTGTCGGCGAGGAGACTTACCGTTTTGGTTCTAGTTATGAATGGCAGAAAACTGAACGCATCCCCTCTCCAGGAGTTCGAGAGCAGTTTTTGGATGTCTTGAAGGAAATGCTCCCAGATTCGAAACCCGAAGTTCTGGAACATCACGTGGGTGTTCGTCCCACCGTAAAAGACAGAAGACCTGTAGTAGGAGCCCACCCAATTCAAAAAAATGCCTGGGTTTTTAATGGGCTCGGAACACGAGGAGTAATGCTTGCGCCGTTCTGTGCGGCTTATCTGGCAGACCTTCTAGAAGGAAAAGGAGCTCTAGATCCAGAGCTCAATCCCCAGAGATATCATATTTAACTTTCAAAAAGTATTGAAAGTACAGAAATGTTTTGTAGCTTCGTTTCATGGAATTACAAGAAGCACGTGACCGATTTATTAACAGCTGGGGAACTTTAGGTTCCAGCTGGGGAATTAGCAAAACGATGGCGCAGGTGCACGCACTTTTGATGGTGAGTGAGGATGAGCTGAGCACGGAAGATGTGATGGAAGCCCTCAACATCAGCAGAGGAAATGCCAACATGAACTTGCGCGCCCTGATCGATTGGGGCCTAGTAGAAAAAAAGACCCACATGGGTGAGCGCAAAGAGTTTTTTGTCGGCGAAAAGGACATGTGGAAAGTAGCCACGCGGATCACACAGGAAAGACGCAAAAGAGAATTGGAGCCCATCTTGAAAGTATTGGAAGAAGTGAAGGAGATAAACCCAAAAAGTGGAGAGAAGAAAGACATCCAGGCCTTCCAAAAGCAAATGAAAAAGCTTCAGGATTTCACTCAAAAGGCAGACAAACTTCTGAACAGATTCACCAGAGCCGACGAAAGATGGTTCACTTCTGTGCTCATGCGACTAATTAAATAACGCTGAAAATTCAAGAAGATGAAAAAGACAGTCAAAATACTCTGGATAATCAATTTGATCTTGTACGGTGCTACCCTGCTGGGATTTTTTGGATACTTGCTCGGTTTTGCCTTGATGGTTTTGTTAGGGGTTGTGCAATTGGTCATCTCAATTATCCTCTCTGTAATGTGGAAGCGTTTGCCTTCTGTAGGAAGAAGCATGATGGCCATCTATTGGGCAGCCGTAGCGCTTTTCGGCATTGGAGCTTACCTGTTTAATCAAGAGGACATTGAGATTCTCTTGGTCTGGGGAGTGGTGCCCATGTTGATTGCCACCTACCACATGTACATGCTCTTTAAGCTAAAAAGCATCACCTATATGTTTGAAACACCTAAACAAGCACTGAATGTGCTGGATGAAGAATTCTAGTATTTTTTTGTCTAATAAGTTTCAATAAATATTGAAAGTACAATATGAAAAAGGAAAGAAATAAACTCGTAATAGCCGGCGGAACTGGTTTTGTTGGAGAAGCAATGATAAAGCTGCTTACTCCGAAGTTCAAACAAGTAGTGGTGCTTACGCGCAGGCCACAAGTTTCTACTCTTCACGTGACTTATGTGCAGTGGAACGGAGTAGACGGTGGCAATTGGCAAAAGGAAATTGAACATTCTGATTTACTGATCAATCTCTGCGGCAAATCTGTAGACTGCAGATATACAGAAGCCAACAAAAAGGCCATCCTTGATTCTCGTGTGCAATCTACATTGGCTCTTGGGGCAGCTTGCATTGCAGCCAAAGCTCCACCAAAAGTCTGGATGAACGCCGCAAGTGCCACAATCTATGCCCATGAAGAGAACCACCCACACACCGAATTAGACGGTAGAATTGGCAGTGGATTCAGCGTAGATGTCTGCACAGCTTGGGAGGGGATATTCAATGAAATTCCTT
>CAZKMC010000027.1:0-8768 GCA_964553485.1 uncultured Comamonadaceae bacterium | reverse complement strand
AGAATTAGGCCCCTATTCTGGCCCTATTCTGGCTCTATTCCTGGCCTATTGCCTATTGCCCGGGGAGGGAGGCACCGGCAGAGGGGCGCAGCTTGGGAGGGGATATTCAATGAAATTCCTTTGAACCAAACCAGAAAGATCATTCTCAGAATGGCCTTGGTGCTGGGCAATGCTGGAGGTGTATGGCCAAAGCTTCGGAGTCTGACCAAGTTGGGCTTGGGTGGACAAATGGGAAATGGAAATCAGATGATTTCTTGGATCCATGAGAAAGACCTAACGAAGGCCATTCTTTTCGCCTATGAAAATGAAATGGAAGGTCCTGTGAATTTGTCAGCGCCGGCTCCTCTTTCCAACCAAGAATTTATGAAAATGTTGAGGCAAAAAACCGGAACAAAGTTTGGCCTTCCTGCAAGTAATTGGATGCTTGAGCTTGGTGCAAAATTGATCGGAACGGAAACAGAGCTTATTCTGAAAAGCAGATATGTGATGCCGGAAAAACTACTTCAGTCCGGGTTCAAGTTTGAATTTCCTTCTCTGCCTTCGGCGATGAAAATGCTGCAGACATGAAAAAACTTATCAGTTATGTGTTTTGGGCCATTCGCTTCAAATTGACAAAAGTCAAAAGTGGGTTTCTCATTCACATTGAACTCTAAACAACTTAAGAAATACTCACATTTAAAACCAAATCAAATGGAAACCACAGAAATCAATTACCATGTAATCACCTACACGGTGTATCTTGTTTTGACCATTGCAATGACCACCTGGGTTGCAAGAAGCTTGTATAAAAATGGGCAAGCCTTTCTCAACGAAGTCTATGGCACAGACACAGAATTAGCTAAGAGCGTCAATAAGTTGCTGCTCATAGGCTTTTATCTTCTCAACTTTGGGTTCATTGTCTACGCCTTGAAAGTGAGAGGCGGAATGGCTGATTTCACTGATGTCTTTGAAGTCACCAGTAAGCAGGTTGGACGCATCATTTTGGTGTTAGGAGTGATGCACGTCTTGAATCTAGCAGTATTCTTCAATATGCGTAGAAAGGCTATCAACCAAAAAGACGAAAAAGCCAGAGAAGAACGCCAACAAATCTTGCATCAACCACTGCCTAAAGTGTAGAACACTAAAAAACAAGCCAACTCTGAGTCTTTAATGAGGCTCAGAGTTTAACTTTTTAGGGGCTTTTGCATTAAGTTTACGTCGAACAAATTCTTTGTAAATATGAAAAAAGTGGGATTGTTATTTGGAATGGTGGTGCTAGCCCTGTCACTAGACGCTCAAATTTATGAGTAGGGACAATTTAATATCGACTTGGGAACAGGCTTTGGTTTTGGAAATGCAGAAATCAGTTCAGAGCCAGATAGCGCGGATGCGGTCTTGCCGGGACTCATCAACCTCTCTTTGGGCTACACTTTCACTGAACGTATTCATGCAGACTTTCGACTTGAAAGAAATGGCTATCTCAGCGCAACTGAAGATTCAGTTCAAGCTACTTCAATGAATTATCTGTTTGGCCCATCAATAGCCTTGATCAACAACGATAAATTTGGTCTGCGAGCAGGTGGGCTCATTGGGATTTCAAGATTCGTCTGGACTTCTGAAATTCCTTCAGAGATGAATCATGATGTCCACATTCACGGAAAAGGGATGGCCTACCAGCTTAATTTGCATGGTGATTTGAAACTTTCCGGACCGGTTGCACTATTTTTTGAGGCCGGGTATGCAGGTTTTAACCTGTTCGAATTAACGGCACATTACGATTCAATGAACCCGAGTGAAGAAGTGTGGATGGACGATCAAGGAACGGCGGATGAGTCAGATGACACCAATGTCACTTTCAAATCAACTCAGGGTACAGCAAGAATTGGCTTAAACCTTCGCTTTTAAGCCCCTTGGTTCCACATAGCTTATTATCTTTGCACAAAACCAGAAGAAATGTTATCTCCTAAAATAGAAAAAGCCCTTAACGATCAAATTCGCATCGAAGCAGAATCTTCGCAGTTCTACTTGGCAATGGCCAGTTGGGCAGAAACCCAAGGAGTAAATGGAACTGCTCAGTTTCTGTATCAACATTCAGATGAAGAGCGCATGCACATGTTGAAACTTGTGCGATTCGTTAATGAGCGAGGAGGACGCGCAATTATTCCGATGCTAGAACAACCACCTAAGGAATTTAAGAGTATTCGAGAAGTTTTTGAGAAGCTCTTAAGCCATGAAACTATGGTGACTGATGAAATCAACAAGGTGGTGGATGTGTGCTTGAAAGAAAAGGATTACACTACCCACAACTTTATGCAGTGGTACGTATCTGAGCAGATAGAAGAAGAAGCATTGGCCAGAGAGATTATGGACAAACTTAATTTAATTGGTAACGATAAAGGGGGCCTTTATCTCTTTGATCGTGATTTGACCACACTTGCTGCTCAAACTCCCGCACAATAAACCACCCAGCATTTTTTGGTTGGTTTATTGATATCCACAACTCATCGTTGACAGTTGTAGGACAGCTCAATGTGATTCCACCTGTAGTGGGTTAACTTTGAGAATTACGGGCTGTCTGTTTGCGTTTTGATGAAACATCTACTATTCTTCTGTATTTCACTTTTGCTTTCGGGAAACCTCGGAATGCCTGCTCTTAGCGAAGAGCAACTAGATGCCACAGACACTCAGGCTATTCGAAAAGCAAGTTTCATTTTTCACTTCGCAGTTGGAAATAACTGGCCGGAATCAAACCGGAAAGGAGAGTTTGTAATTGCGATACTCGGAAACCAGAACATTTATGAAGAGCTAGTAGACAAATATGCTACCAAGCCTGTAGGGAGTCAAGTGCTGAAAATTGTCAATCTGGAAAACGCACAATTTGACATTGCTCCTCACATATTATATTTGGACAAGTCCATGCAATCAGAGTTAAAAGGAGTTGTTGAGAAAACGAAGAATTACAATACTCTAGTGGTGGGAGATTCTCCCGGTTCTTTAACAAATGGAGCAATCATTAACTTCAAAGTGGTGGATAGCCGTATTCGTTATGAAATCAATTTAGAGGCTGCTAAAAAAAGGAATATTACAATTGGATCAAAAATAGCATCATGGGCCGTACAAGAATAATCATTGCACATATGGTTCTCTTGCTGCTCATCTCAACGAGGTTGGTGGCACAGGAAACACTTCCGATTACCAACAAAGCTGTGCAACAGTGTCAGGAGAATAATTTGGCGGGAGCCGAAGCTACCATTCTCGAGGCCATGTTGTCTAGTGATGAAGCAGAACACCCTTATGCTTGGTTTGTAAAAGGATACATTTATAAAGAAATTTATAAGCAAGTAGAAAATAAAGCTCCAAACTCAGAAAATAGAGAGCTCGCCGTAGAGTCAATCCTGTATTCAATTGATTTAGATAAACAAAAAACATACTGGGACAACAACAAATCGGCACTGGAATTTTTGGCAATTACCTACTTCAATGATGCTGCAGAATTATCTAGGTCATTGAATCGAAATAACATTGATCAACCTGAACTCTACTTTAGCAAATACAAGGAGCTAACCCTTCTCATGGACCCAAAGGCTGATTTTTCTATGAAAGAAATTGAGCTATACAGAAGCTTGGGTGGAGCTTGCCACGAATTATTCAATGAGGACAAAGAAAACAACGTTGAATTCTTTAAGCGGGCGAATAATTATTATCTGAGAGTTTTGGAGCTTGATCCAGAAGATTATAAGTCGAATTATAACCTTGCTATCAGTTACTACAACAAAGGGGTTTACCGAATCAAACAAATAGATCATAACACAGAAATATTTGAACTGATCCTAATTCAGGATGAATGCATTGAACTTTTTAAGCTCTCATTGCCTTATATGCTTAAAGCTCATGAGCTTAAACCAGATAGGAAAGATACCTTGAAAGGTTTGATGGCCATTTATAAGAGCTTGAGCAATGACGAGAAAGCGGATCATTATCAGAAGGTGCTTGAAAAACTCATCACCGATGGAAAGATCCGAAACTAACCACCGCTAATTCATTTTATGAACTTGCGTTTCACAATACCATGGAAGATTGGAATTGGGTTTGGTGTTTTTATGGTAGTAGTGGGAGTTGTTTTCCTTCTTACCCGTAATACCCTGAACCAATCGCGGGTGGTCAACAATCAGATTACCACTGTCTATAATCCTAGTATTGAAGAACTTGAAGAGCTCAATGGAACACTCGATTATTCGCGCGTTCTAATTACTTATTGGGCCAAGGTTCAGTCAAGGTCCGATGACCCGAACAAGCAAGAACTTAAACATCTAAAAGACGAACAACTTCCCTATCAGATGTTGTTGGTTGATTCCATTTCAAATCTTTGGAAAGAAAAAGAATTACTGCATAAGGACAGCCTTTACAGAGACATTGATCACCTCATGATTATTTACAGTGAAATTATGAGAGCGTTGCCGAATTTCAAGGCATACGAAGATCCCGATGCGGTAATAATGGTGGATGACCAGTTTATGGTGAATAGCACAATACCGACCATCTTTGAACAAATAGATCGTCAAATGCAGGTCCTTACGGACTCGCACCGTGCAAGTCTAGAGAGTGCAACTGCCGAAATGAATGCCAAAAGTGATCAGCTGCAATGGTATTTAGGCAACATCTCCCTCTTTGTACTTATTTCGGGTGTGATTATCGCTATCATGGTGTCCAGATCAATTGTTAAACCCGTTCGTGAGCTTAAACGGACTTTGCTCTACTTAGGAAAAGGAATCTACCCAAAAAGAAAAGTCAAAGTAACCGCAGATGAGGTTGGAGATATGGCTTTTGCTGTGAACAGACTTTTAGACGGCCTCAAAAAAACAAGAGAATTTTCCCAACACGTAGGAGCTGGAAATTTTGAAGCAACCTATCAGCCGCTTTCTGAAGAAGATGAATTAGGCCATGCTCTGTTAAAAATGCGTGATGACCTCGCCATCAATGAGCGTATGCTGGAAAAGAAGGTGGAACTACGTACTAATGAGGTAGTAAGGCAAAAAGAAGAAATCGAGCGCCAAAAAGAAAAGGTCACTAACCTGTACAATGACCTGACAGACAGTATCAACTATGCCAAACGAATTCAGCAGGCAATCTTACCTACCAAAGATCAAATCATGCAGCTGTTTCCCGAAAGCTTTGTTTTCTACAAGCCTAGAGATATTGTGTCTGGAGATTTTTATTGGTTTAAAAGCTCTGGAAGTAAAAAGCTAGTGGCGGTTGTGGATTGCACGGGACACGGTGTCCCGGGTGCTTTCATGAGCCTTGTGGGACATAACGTGCTGAATCAGGTCACCAAGGTGTTTACACGTCCTTCACAAATTCTCAATAACCTAAATCGACTTTCGTCTGAGGCACTCAAAGTAAGTTCTGATCGATATGAATTCAGTGATGGAATGGACTTGGCATTTTTCAGTGTTGATGAACAAACGTTGATGTTAGAATATGCTGGAGCACACAACCCCCTGATCATTGCGCGTGGGCATGACCTTATCACCCTGAAACCTGATAAATATGCCATCGGCTCATTTGAATATTCACAGAAGGAATATACCAATCATACCTATCAGTTAGAGCCTGGAGATATGATCTATGGATTCTCAGATGGGTTTGCAGATCAGTTTGGTGGCCCAAGAGGAAAAAAATTCCTCAAAAAACGCTTCCGAGGATTGCTTGGTGAAATTCATCATCTTACCCCTAGAGAGCAACATGACAGGCTCAATGAAGCACTCATCACCTGGAAACGGTCGGAAGACCAAGTAGATGACATTCTGGTTGTCGGAATACGCGTGTAGAAATTAGCTAGTGAATACTCCTCGTATAAACGAAGTCTCAACCGGATTCAAACAAAGAACTGGAATGCCAGCTTCGTTCGTAATCATCTGTTGCTCATAGCTTCCGCCAAGAATTCCAATCAAACTATTTTCAGAGAAGTTCATGATAGCTATCAAATCAGCCTCAACGCTGACAGCATATTTGACTACGGCTTTGTGAAAGTTGGATGATTTGGTCTCGGTAATTTCTACTTTGATTTCGATATTCCGTTCTTCAAAGAACTGCTTGGCGTAGTTGATGTTTCTGTTCAATTGATTTTTCAAGAATTCATCCGTCTCGCCAGGAGAAACAAGGAATACGCGACTGTTGAAGTACTTAGCCATGTCGGCAACAACGTTCAACTTTTGCTTGGTCTCTCTATTCAAATCCAATGGCACAACAATATCGTCATACCCAGATTCTTTGATCCCTCTTTCCTGAACAATGATAAAAGGAATGGTGCTGTCAGTCACAATGCGGAGAGCCCTACTACCAAGAATGAACTGCATTCCTCGTAATCCATGTGTACCCATAATGATCAAAGTGGCTTCAATTTCTGTCGCCACTTCGTCAACATCTTCAAATATGCTTCCAATTCGGACTATCGTATTAACCGTCATCTTGTGCTCCTTTTTGATTCTTGAAGCCAAAGTTTCAAGTTTTAACTTCGCTTCAGGAATGTATTTTTTGTTATCGACTACATGAAGAATGTAGACTTCTGAGGAAGCAGCTTTAGCAACAGCCATTGCATGATCGATGGCTGTTGCTCCTACTTTAGTGAAATCGGTAGGAACAAGAATTTTCTTTTGGTTCATGGTGCTTGGTTTGAGGAATGCAAATTAACATTTTTCATACTTAGTGCGCAACGTAGGAAATATCCTACTAATAGTTCGGAATACATCCTGACTTAATCAAACGACTTTCGTTCTATTTTGGTGATGAAAACAATGAACGGCGTGAAAAAAACGGTTGAACTATCTCAACTTACATTTTTAGCACCTAAGAAAAAAAACCACGCCACCCTATCTAAAAACCGGACTCTACGTCCGGTTTTTAGTTTCCCCTGCTTGGAGTATGGGTGAACGATTCTCCATAGATTTGTCGCATGTGGAAAGAATACCAAAGCAGGTTAATTGCTGTAGTCTCCAGACTTAGCCGCAAGCACCTGCTTGTCTTTCTTAGCATTGCCGTCGGATTTATGTCCGGACTGGTAGCCGTTATTTTGAAGAACTCTGTGTATGGCATTCAATGGCTGCTAACAGAACGGCTTTCAGTTGAGGGGTTTAATTTCTCATATATTTTCTATCCTACCATAGGTCTTTTTATAACTACCTACATCGTCCTAAAAGTCATCAAACAGCACCCAGGACCTGGAATTCCTACCACTCTACACGCTATCTCACGCCGAAAATCAACCCTCAAGCGCTCTCAGATTTATGCCTCCTTGGTTACGAGTATTTTCACCGTAGGCTTTGGTGGATCTGCTGGATTGGAGGCGCCCGCCGTTCAAACGAGCGCCGCATTGGGATCCAACCTGGGTTCTATACTCAAACAAAATTACAAGACTAAAACCTTGCTGATTGCCTGTGCAGCAGCAGGCTCAATGGCCGCGATTTTCAAAGCACCTGTTGCAGCAATCATTTTTGCTGTTGAAGTCATTATGATTGATTTGACAACGGCTAGCTTGGTTCCTTTGCTACTGGCATCGCTCTCAGCATTCATTACCTCCTTTCTTTTACTCGGCGACCATCAACTCTTGCGCTTTCAGTCTGCAGAGCCATTTATGCTTTCGCACGTCCACCATTATGTACTTCTAGGGGTGATTTGTGGATTGGCTTCTGTATATTTCAATAAGATTTACCTATTCATCACCTCGAAATTCCAAAAGCTGGTCAAGCCATGGACAAGAGTGCTCATAGGAGGATTCATGCTTGGGGTCATTGTTCTGGTTTTCCCCCCTCTTTACGGTGAAGGCTATGACGTTATCAATTCCTTATTAGCAGATGACCTCGAGTCTGTAACTCACGACAGTATTTTCCATTCACACACTTCCAGCATTTGGTGGATGTTTGTTTTCCTAATTGGTCTTGCTGTTTTGAAAGCTATCGCCACAGGAATCACCTTGGGTAGCGGAGGTGTGGGTGGAATCTTTGCCCCAACATTGTTTATGGGGAGTACGATCGGTTTCCTCTATACCAGAGTCTATAAGTACTTTGAATTCACCACATTGCCCACAAGCAATTTTGCCCTGGTTGGAATGGCGGGACTTATGGCTGGACTGCTGCATGCTCCTCTAACGGCAATTTTCCTTATTGCAGAGATTACCGGAGGTTATGATCTATACGTGCCTTTGATGCTCACGGCTGCTATCGCATTTTATATTTCTAAGTTGTTCAGCGCACATAACATCTATACCGTAGAGCTTGCTCAAAAAGGAGATCTGATAACGCATAACAAGGACAAAGCTGTGCTCACTTTGATGAACCTTCAACAAGAAATTGAAAAGGACTTCAAATCTATCCATCCCGAACAAACTCTTCGACAACTTCTTAAAGTACTAGCCCAGAGCAAGAGAAATGTGTTCCCAGTTCTAGATCCAACAGGGAATCTGATGGGCGTGGTGACTTTGGATGACTTCCGCGAGATCATGTTTGATGAAAGTCAATACGATGAAATTTTAGTCCAAACCCTCATGACATCAGCCCCTGAAGTTATTGATGTCTCAGATCGGATGGATGTGGTAATGAAAAAATTTGATGAGTCTGGAGCCTGGAATTTACCTGTGGTGAATAGAAATGAATATGTTGGCTTCGTATCTAAATCCAGATTGTTTTCGGCTTATCGTAAGATGCTGAAAGAATTTAGCTAATAAAAAAAAGGCACATCTACATGTGCCTTTTTTAATATCGTTTTGAGCGCAATGCGCTGTTCTATTCTATAGT
>CAZKMC010000026.1:0-17309 GCA_964553485.1 uncultured Comamonadaceae bacterium | reverse complement strand
CAGAAACCTGTTCTGCCCGATTGTATTTATCCTGAAGCAACTCTTGAGTCAGTGCGTTTGGGATGGTATTTGGCATTTCCATAAAGGATGTGATGCCACCAGCTACCGCTGCTCTGGATTCCGTTGCTAGGTCTGCTTTATGAGTTAGACCTGGTTCTCTAAAATGGACTTGGTCATCTATGGCGCCAGCCATGAGCCACTTCCCTTCTCCATTGACCACACGGTCTGCTATTGGAATTGGCTCAGAAGCAGAGACGATTTGTTTGATGATTTCACCTTCAATAAGCAAGTGCACCGGCCTAACGAGCCCCTCGTTTACCAGTGTAACGTGATGGATGACCGTTTTTTTCATGATGTTTTTTTGGAGACTTGCTGTGCTCGTTTTACTGGAGAAAATCGCATTTTGATGACTCCCCAGAATGCCTCCTTGAAAATGCCAAGGCTCATTTTTGATTCGCCGAATTGGCGATCAATGAAAGTGATAGGAACTTCTTTTGCTTCGAACCCGAGTCTTCTGGCCTTGTATTTCATTTCGATTTGAAATGCATATCCAATGAATCGTATCCCACTGAGATCAATGGTTTCGAGCACTTTTCTTGAGTAACATTTGAAACCGGCCGTGCAATCTCGGATACCTATCCAGAGGATCATGTTCACATACACAGATGCGAAATAGCTCATCAGGATTCGGTCTAGCGGCCAGTTGTCTACTTTTCCACCCTTCACATACCTAGAACCGATGCTAAAATCGGCCCCTTCCTCGGCGCAAGCCAAATAAAGCCTTGTTAAATCATCAGGATTATGAGAAAAGTCTGCATCCATTTCAAAGAGGTATGCATAATCTTTCATCAATCCCCATCGAAAACCAGCGATGTATGCCGTTCCCAATCCTTGTTTTCCAGAACGCTCCAAAATGTGCAATTGAGAAGGGAATTCGGCTTGGAGCTTTTTCACAATATCTGCAGTGCCATCAGGTGAACCATCATCCACAATTAGGATGTGAAAGTCTTTCGGTAGGGAAAAGACTTTGCGGATAATGCGTTCTGCATTTTCCTTCTCGTTGTATGTAGGTATGATGACTAAACTATCTGACACGCAAAAGATCTAAGGCTGCAAATATAGGGGATTGGATTATTTCGAAATCACAAGAATTGTTGACTATTAAATGAAGCGCAAATGATTTTACAACATTTTAAGAAATCCTACTTCTTGTTCAGATAGCAATCTCCAACGCCCTCTTGGGAGATCTTTTTTTGTAAGCCCTGCAAAGGTAACGAGATCAAGCTTGACCACGTCATAGCCAAAACTCTCAAACATTCTATTCACCAGGTTCTTTTTCCCTGAGTGAATTTCAATACCAATTTGTTTTGCGTCCTCTCCATTGCCTACGTAGTCAATTTCAACTGCTTTGGCTAAGCCATCATCCAATTGAACCCCTTCTCTCATAGCATGAACGTGTTGTATTTGAACTTTGTGATCAGTGGTGACGTGATAGATTTTCCGGATTGCCTGTCCTGGGTGAGTCAATTTTTTAGCAATATCCATGTCATTGGTGAACAACAACAATCCCGTGGTATTTCGATCTAGTTTGCCCACAGGAAATAACAATTCTCTTGTGGAATTCTTGAGCAGTTGCATCACTGTTCTTTTTCCAGGAGTGTCATCCATGGAAGTGACAAAGTTTTTGGGCTTGTTTAGAAGGAGGTAGCGTTTTTTCTCCTGGCTGAGCGTATCACCTTCTAATTTGACCACATCACCAGGCATCACTCTGGTGCCGAGTTCAGTGATGATCTTATCATTCACACTCACCACCCCGGCCTCTATAAGAGTGTCTGCTTCTCTTCTGCTGCAAACGCCGCTATTGGAGATGTACCTGTTAAGGCGCGTGCTTCCATCAGTTACTTTAATTGTGGGTTTAGCCGGAGCTTTTTTCGCTCTGTCAAATCCACCACCAGCTTTGGGCTTGTATATTTTCTTGCCAGCCTTTTTGGCCTTAGCTCCGGAAGCAGTTCCTGATTTTTGAATGCCAGGGCGATCCGTTTTTTCTTGGGAAGCGCGTGATTTTGCTCTTCCGCCTGCTGCAGGTCTCTTAGAACTTGATGTTGGTTTTTTAGCCATGGGAATATATCTGTGGCAAAATTAGCCAAAAGCGCGCAGCTTATACCACTGGATAGAAAGCATTTGGAAAATGCTGAATCTGAGCATTTCTGAAATTTCCCACAATTGATACCACATCAAATCTTGCTTCACCTTCCCATTGGATTTTCTTCAAATAGTGATTGGCTGCTTTGATGATCCGATTTTGTTTGGATTGTTGGATAGACATCCATGGGGCTTGAAATTTATCAGATGCGCGAAACTTCACCTCAACAAACACCATTTCTTCTTGATGGATGGCTATAATGTCTATTTCAGCTTTGCCGAATCTCCAATTGCGCTCTTTGATTTGAAACCCTTGTTTTGAAAGGTAATGCACTGCCATGTCTTCTGCAGACTGTCCAATAGTAACTGTATTCTCCATATGGGAAGATGGCACAAGCAGTTTAGATTATCCTACTTTTGCACAAACCATTTTGTATGCGGGCCTTCCTGTTTTGTGTATGTCTGTTGAGTGTTTTGAGTGGGGCTGGCCAGACTGATCTTGTGCCAAGTTTAGACACTTCACATGAGGGCAAATTCTATGTCTATTGGGGATATAATCGATCGGCTTATAATCCTTCCGATATTCATTTTGAAGGAGAGGGTTATGATTTCACCTTGGAAGATGTACGTGCGCATGACCTTCCGGAGCAATTTGATACCAAGGTCTACTTCAATCCAACTAAATTAACTATTCCCCAATTTAATTTGCGACTTGGGTATTATATCTCTGACCAGTTTAGTATTTCTCTTGGCTACGAACATTTGAAGTACAAAATTGATGAAACACAACGGGTTAAAATTGACGGTAAAATCAGTAATCAGTTGAGCGAGACCTATGGGGGCGTTTACAATCAGGAGTATTTAACGATTACTCCAGACTTCTTGAGTTTTGAGCATACTAATGGGCTAAATTATGTTCGGGCAATGGCGGAATGGCACCGTCAGATTTGGAGGTCACCAAATTCAAAGCACTCCGCATGGTTCAATGCCGGGGTGGGAACAGGACCTGTTATTTGCTGGACGGATTTCACCCTTTTCGGAGAACGGCATAAGAATTATCTGCATTTTTCTGGACTTGGAATGTCTGCCCAATTGAGTGCTCGATTTGAGTTTTTCAGACACTTCTTTGTTCAGTACAATTCACAATTAGGGAAGACGTGGTTGTGGGACATCATTTTGGAGGAAGAAGAGGCGGCCAGGGCCAGTCAGAATATCACGTTTACTGAGCGTTCTTTGGTTGTGGGTGGATTGTTCCACATCGGGAAATAAAAAACGCCACAATTTCTTGAGGCGTTCATTCATGTTGTTGAGTTTTCTGCTTATTTCAAAGGCAGGTCTGTGGAGCCTATTTTGGTTGAACCTTCATAAAGGAACAACTTGTAATCTCCTTTTGGCAATTCATTCTGTACCGTATAGAATACACATACATCCATTTGCTGATTGTTGTAATCAACAGTTCTGCTCACCGAATAGAAATCCGATCCAGACTCAAATTCAGATTGGCTGGACCCATCCTTGTTGACCAAAACTTGTCCGCTAGGATCAATAATTCTCACATACAACTGCTTTTCACCGGGCTTTGCAATGCGATTTTCCAAAAGAGTAAAGCAAGCTTTAATCATTTCTGTACGTCCTGCGCGGTTTGTTTCACGTTGCTTGCCAGTGCTTGACAGGCGGATGGCTGCTGTTGAGAGTCCAGTTATCTGCATAGAAGACCCTGTAGCAATCAGTTTTTCCATGTTGCCTTGTCTTTCTAGCAAAGATTGGTTTTCTGAAACCACTGTTTGCACCTGATCACGCATTTCTGCGTTTTCCACAAGTAGGGCCTGGTTCAATTGATTCAGGGAATCAATTGTAACGATATAGCCCTTCATGATGTCTCTTAAAGTGCCGGTTTCTTTACGAAGTTTGGTGATGCTCCAGTTTTTGTCTTTGACTTTTTTCAAGAGGTCATCAATCTCCATACGTTGAGCAGCAATTTCTGCCATCACCAAGGAGTTTTCAGTTTTGAGGGTGTCATAGCTGAAGCGCATTTTCTGAAGGTCCAGCTCCAGTTGTTCACGTTCAATTTCGAGACCATCACTTAGTTCAGTTTTCTCTTGAACGGTGTCGTTCGATTTGTTCAAATTAACGGCCAAATAGCCACAGATTAGCAGAAGCAGGGCTATTACAGCGAGGTACACTTTGTTATTCATGAGTAACGCATTTTTAGATGGTGTAAAGGTAACGCATTGACATGAATCCAAGTACATCGTTTACAGGATGTGCTGCAATTTGATGAGTAAGCGTAGTGGGGTTTGAATCAATTATCTCAGAACAGAAAAATGCCCGTGCTTTTCAATGGGTTCCGGATCCACACAAAGTCTTTGATAGGTGATGATGTAATAGTAAGTGCCGTCAAGAATTTCTCTGGTTTTGTAGGTGCCATCCCAAGAAGTAGCACCCTCATTGCTATCGAACATTTGCACTCCCCAACGATCAAAAATTCGCAGGTGATAAATTGAGAGGTAGTCAAAAACGTTCCTCGCCGCAGGCAAAACCTCTTCTTCATTCTCGAAAAACGCCCTAAATCGGTCGTTGATGTTGTCTCCATTTGGCGAAAAAACGTTGGGAATCAAGATGGGTTCATCAATGACGGAGGCATCGAAATACACATCTTCTTGATCGCTTTCTTCATAATCACATAGCTCCTGATTGGCCTGAATGGTGACGGTGTAGGTTCCAGGTTCATCATAGATATAAATACCTGAATTTTCATTGATCACTGTACCATCACCCATGTCCCAAGAGATCTGATCTGCTCCAGATCCTGTAAATTCAAAAGCAAGTTCAGGGGTGCTGTCACATGGAGCTGGAGGAATTAGCACATAATTTAAATTGATGGGGTCTGTAGGCAGGATCACAACCTCAATGCTGGTGGTGTCTGCACATTCCTCATTTGGCTCTGCAATGAGCGTAACGATAAATGTTCCATATGATTCATACGACCATTCTGGATTGACATCTAGGCTGGTGTCGAATTGACCGGTTTCTCCAAAACTCCAGATAAAATTTGTGCTGTTTGCACTCAGGTTGGTAAACGCAATGCTCATTCCATCACAGAATGTGCTTTGGGCTTGGATCAAAGCCAGCGGGACGTCAACCACCTCAATACTTACCTCATCTGTAGCTGTGCAACCGTGGTCTTCTACGGTTAATTCTATGTTATAATTCCCTGAAGTGCCGAAAAATATTCCTCCCGGATTTTGCTCGTTTGAATTAATGGGTTGTCCGGCAGAACTGAAATCCCAACTGTATTCTGCCCCATTTGTAAAGCCTTCGGGGGGCTCAAAAAAGAAGGTGTAGCCACCTTGTCCGCAAATGCTATCTACAACGTATGTATCTACGGTAATTGGTTCATATGCATAGATTGTGAGAAACGAAGTGTCTGCGCATTGCTCTCCTGGGTTAGCAATTAGGAATACTTGGTATGTACCGGTGTCTGGATACGTGTATATCGGTTCCAAGGCAGTTGAAGTGTCTGAGTCTAATTCTATGACTCCAAAATCCCAGAAGTAGGTATTTGTCCCCAATGAGTTATTTTCAAATTCATAGCTAAGTCCTGCGCAAGCGAGCTCGTTGGGGACATTTGCTATGACGCTTTGTCCACAATTGACGATGTTGAATTGGAAGTCGCGGTTGGTGGATCCAAGGAAGGCCCCATTCCGGTATTCTTCCACGCAAATTCCTATCACGAATTGCCCCAAATTATTAGGAGTTCCAGTGAGCAAGCCTGTTTCGGAATTGATGCTGAAGGGGGGCGCGGCGTCAATTGGGTAATCGAGTGAATATCCTGCATTCCAACTTACATCTGTGTATGGGGGTGGAGTGGGTGGATTCATCTCTACCCCAGGAAGTCCACCGTCTTTGGGATTGCAGAAAGTATATACAAGAGAATCGCCATCCAAGTCAGTTGCGCTATGATCAAATACAAAGGGTTCATTTGCACAAATCAGAACAGGGGGAAGTTCATTGAAAGATGGATTGCTATTGCATTGTGCGAGGTCTTGGGGTGGCATTTCTGCATAAAACGTTGACCCAAGGTTGTCAAATTCCGCAGGAATATTGAGTATTGTCACATTCCTGCAACAGCGTTGATAAGCAAGTATATAACCCACATCTGTAGGTGGCAAGGTTACTTCGGAAGTATAAATGGCTTCTGCTGTGCAGATGTCATCCGGTGGTATTAGACATGGGTCTCCGCTTACCAATGGAAGCTCTGTGACCGTAGCTTCAGATAAACTAAAGTTGACCGTAGCAATGAGGGTGCTACCCTCGTAAACCGCCACATTTGGGCTGTTGTCAAAATTAGAATTACCGGGTAAACAATCACGATAGACCTTCAGAGTAACCAAGTAGGTGTTGTCTCCCAGACATTCGTAATGGATGACACCCCCAACAATATGAGAAGCCCAAAGAGATTGGCCGAATACTAGAAAAAGGACAACTAACGCAATGTGTTTCATTCTCAAATTCCTTGAGGGTCTTATGATTAGATGATTGATAAGGTAAGAAAGTTGCCTGAAACAGGGAGTAATACACCTACTTCTAATTACGAAACTTATTGTGCCTTTCTCTCTTATGCGCCTAGGACTGAGGCTTTGAATAAACAACTCATCATATTAACCTTGCTGTGCTTATTTGGGATATCATCCCCAGCACAGTATTATTGGGAATGGGCCAGGCGCGGAGCCACCAACTCAGAAGCTTTTGGAACCGAACTGGTTTCCAACCCTGTTGATGGTGGTCAAACCTATGCAGGAAATTTCCGAGCTGCTGAAATCACCTTTCAACCAGCGTCATTTGTAACACTCCCCAACCCAGGTTCAGATCCAGATTCTTATGTAATTCACCTTGATTCAGACGGGCTTCCGCTCTGGTCATTTTATATTGGAAAGACTGGAAATGTGTGTCATTACTGATTTGGTGCATGGGGCTGATGGGATGTTGTTTGTTACAGGATACTTTGATGGGACAGCCGATGTAGCTGGAACCGATGGAGGGTCTGCTGTTTTGAATTCAGGTTCAGACAATGTGGCCGGGTTCGTTGCTAGTTATTCCAATACGGGAGAACTCATTTGGGCATCCAACTTAACCTCGACAGAAGAAAGGTACCCTACATGCATTGGAACCTACAGAACCAACGTATTTGTAGGAGGCTATTTTTCAGATAGCGGGTTATTCGATATTATTTTTGGAAATCCAGGAAATCAGGCATTTGTTGCTAGATATGATGTGGCAGGCAATGTGGTTTCAGAATCTTGGGAACAAACACTGGAGAGCTGGGATGACGACGAATTCCATTACCTTGTAATCGATGGTACGCCTGTGCACGTTGCAGGAACCTTTGACTCTAACGCGACATTTGTTGGGCCGGTTGCAGTTGGGCCGGAAGCCAATTTAACCAACGCTGGTCTGACAGAAGCTGTTGTGTCAAAATATGCTTTGGTGGATGGAACTCCTGCGTGGAGCACGAGCATCGGTGGACCAGGAATGGATCAATTGATTGCCATTGATACCAAAGATGGATTTCTCTACCTGGCAGGTTCAGTTGAAAACGACGCTAATTTCCCAGGCTATGGCAGCCTTTCCGGATTGGTAAACGAACAAATATGTGTCGCCAAAATTGACAATTCAACAGTAAACGTTGAGTGGGCTTTGAGCGAAGGAGGGTTTAACAGTGAATTGAACAAAGCAACTGACCTGGAGATTACTTCTGATAATCAAGTGGTGATTTCCGGATGGTATGAAGACAAGGCTGAATTTAGCGGAATAGCACCTAATAAGATTACAACTGAAGGACGTTCTGCAGACCCGGTAGTTGCCTCTTACAACACAGACGGCTCATAATACTGGATGCGATATGCAAGCCCAAGTCTATCTGATGATTATGCCTTTGGCCTTTCTACAGATGCTTCCGGTTCGATGTAATTAACGGGTTCATACAATTTTGGAGCTTCAGATGCTGAATTTGCCGATACAGGATCGGATATTACTACGGGAATAGGAAATAACTCAAATACCTTCACATTCAGAATTATTGCCAGATGATCCCTTTTATCAGATCCAAGGACCTTTGGATAATGATCCTGCGGGGACATTCGTAGGTATTGGTATCAGCAGTGGTGGATATAAATATTTTACTCGTCCTGGAATTGCCAAAACCAATGGTGATCAGGTTGCAGGTTCTATCAAATTAACTCCGGATAACATTGATGGTGGACATGTCCTTTACCTGGGTGGTCATGATTACCGCACACGGAATGGTGTGTCCAAGCCTTATGACCCGGCTTACGTGAACGGAATACGCATGTTCTTAAACGCAATTTTCATTCCGCCAACAAGACCTAGCTCTTGTCCGGATGTGAGTTTTTGCTCAAATGCGGAACTATGTGCCACAAGCATTTCTTATCCCGCCTCAGAATATCGTAGGACCGATTCAGACCCTGTTGCAACAGTTGTTGGCAAGCTTGGAGGGAAGTTTACCGAAGATTCTGGAAGCATAGTTTTCAACGACATAAGTACAGGTGAAATTGATTTATCACTTAGTGCACGTGGGGGGCCATATACGATCATTTATACAAGCCCAGGAGGCTGCATAGCGACTTTCGATATTAATAATTTTGGACCACCAAGTTTGGCGGATGCTGGCAGCAACCAGGCGCTATGCGTAGGTCCAACTGCAATATTGACCGCAGTTGTCCCAACTACAGGCACCGGAGTATGGTCGGTCTTCTTTGGCGGGGCCACTGTGACGGACATCTATGATCCAAACTGCGGTGTCAATGGGTTAATCTCTGGAATGAACACATTTAGATGGACTATTTCCAATGGGCCATGTGATGTAGATCGAGATGATGTGAACGTTTTTGTTGACAATAACCCTCCGATTGTGGCATGTTTGATCAATCAAACCAAAAATGTCAATGCGTTGTGTGAATACATTATGCAAAATGTAACAGGCACAGCGGCTGTTATCGAATCATGCTCTTTTACAGTTACGCAGTCAATTGCAGTTGGAACTGCTCTCCCTCTTGGAACACATCCGGTTACAATTACCGCAACGGATGAAGCTGGAAATATAGGGTCGTGCACCACAAACTTAATTGTTCAGGACAATACAGACCCTTGGTTTACTTCTTGTTCCTTAGATCAAAATGTATTTTCGGATCCAGGATCATGTGGAGCAGTTATTTCTTGGGCTGGGCCTTCGGCCGATGACAATTGCGGCTATGTGTTAAGTCAAACCAGTGGCACAGCCAATGGAGATCTGTTTCCTATTGGCACCACCATAGTGACTTATGAAGTAGTTGACGACAGTGGAAATGCAGCTAATTGTTCTTTTGATGTGATTGTCTCGGACAACGCAGCACCTACCATAGTGGATTGTCCTTCAGACATTGCGGCCAACACGGATGCAGGAAGTTGCGATGCAGTTGTAAGTTGGTCGGCACCCATCACCACAGATAATTGCAGCGCTACTATCACTCAAAAGGGAGGCCTGGCAAGTGGAAGTGCTTTCTCTATTGGCACAACCCCTATTTAATACACGGCAACAGATGCGGCAGGAAATTCAACAACATGCACATTCAACGTGGTTGTTTCAGACAACCAAGCCCCGGTGATTAGTGATTGTCTACTTGATATTGTTTCAGAAGTTGCCCCTGGCACATGCGGAAATGTAGTGAGTTGGATGGAACCAACGGTCACAGACAATTGTTCAGGATCAAGCGTTGTTCAAGTTATTGGACAGCCATCAGGCACTTTTTCCCCTGCGGGGGTTACCACAGTTTCATATATCGCTACTGATGCGGAAGGATTGTCTTCTTCTTGCACTTTCACAGTGACGATTGAAGACAATGAAGCAGCTGTAATTTCAAATTGTCCGGCAGATATTAGCTTAGAAGCCGGAACGGATTGTTCAGATGTTCATACATGGATATTCCCAGATGCAGCAGATAACTGCACTGCTGCTACATTTTCTCAGACTGCTGGTTTGCCAAGCGGAAGTTCCTTTCCTTTAGGAACAACTGTAAACGCCTTCACTGCAATTGATGACAGCGGAAATGAGACAAGTTGTTCATTCTTTGTTACAGTGGTCGATTCTACTTCCCTTCAGATTGATATGTGTCCGGCGAATATTATTGCGGATGTGGATGCCTCTGGGTGTGGAACAACGATCACCTGGGATTAGCCAACTTCCAATGATAATTGCGACATCTCCAGTTTCTCTCAGACAGACGGGCCAAGTAATGGTTCTTATTTCTCACTTGGTACCTTCATTATTGTTTACACGTCGGTTGATGTAAACGGAAACGAATCACAATGTTCATTCAGTGTCACAGTGGAAGATAACAGTGCTCCGGCATTTGATTCTTGCCCGAATGATATTTTCCTCGCCGAAGGCCAAACCGCCAATTGGATAGAACCTACGGCAGAAGATAATTGTGGAACTGTCAACATGGCTCAAACCATGGGGCTGCCAAATGGGAGTGTTTTTCCTTTGGGCGTATCCCCGGTAGAATATACAGCGGCTGATGAAAACGGAAATGACGCCGTTTGCAGTTTCAATGTGATTGTGAATGATGAGGAGGCTGCAATTTTTGATTCTTGTCCTGAAGATGCTACAATTGCCACTCAGAATGGAATTTGCGGTGCAGTTTATTCTTGGGAAGAACCTACGGTTAAGGAGAATACGGCCGGAACAACAATTATTCAAACTCAAGGGCCTCCGAGTGGAAGTGTGTTTGATTTAGGAACTACGGGTGTGGAATATGTATCCACTGATTTAGCAGGGAATGCAAGTTACTGTTCATTCATCGTAACCGTTTTCGATAATCTGGCACCAGAGATCAACGAGTGCCCCACAGACATTCAAATTGAAAGTGATGAAAATGCTGTGGAACCATTGCTTCATAGATAGAGCCAGTACCAGTAGATAATTGCAGCGGAGTGGAAATTGAACAAATTGAAGGTCCGGAAAATGGTAGTTTTCTTGAGATAGGCACCTACTTTGTCCTCTATGAAGCTATTTATGATGCGTGTAATACGACAACTTGCAGTTTTGAAATAGAGGTAGTTGACACCACTGCCAGAAGACATCTACTTCTATGTAATGGATGCCCCTTTGAAGCACTTCAGTGGTTATCTGGTCATCAGACGATAGCCGACTTTCATTCTATTTGAAAGGTGCAATCACAATCCTTCTTAACGTTTTAAAATTGGGAGATTTTATTTCCGTAGCCTGAGTATCTTGCAGTATGGAATTAAAAACTCGAGAACGCACCATGCGTTATCTGGAAGTGCGCAAAAGGACGGAAGCTCTCTGCGCCCCGCTTCAGACAGAAGATTACATTCCCCAACCTGTGGCTGATGTTTCTCCACCCAAATGGCATTTGGGTCATTCAACTTGGTTTTTTGAAGAATTCTTATTGAGCAAAGTTGCTGGCTATCAACGGTTTCATCCGGAGTTTGCCTTCGTATTCAACAGCTATTATGAATCGTTAGGAGCAAGGGTCATTCGTACCAATCGAGGAAATTTGAGCAGACCTACGGTAGATGAAGTTTATGCGTATCGTAGCCATGTGGATAACCACATGACCGGATTTCTGGATGCCAATAATTTATCTGATCATGATAAGGAAGTGCTTCAGATAGGATTGAATCATGAAGAGCAGCATCAGGAGTTATTGCTTACTGACATCAAATTTATTCTAGGACACAATCCTTTGTTCCCAGCCTATGGCGATTTTCAAGAGGGCCAAGGCGAAAAAGAAAAGAAAGCCTATTTGGATATTCCTTCAGGCACCTATCCCATTGGACATAGCGGAGAAGGATTTTGCTTTGACAATGAGCTGAATAGGCACAGAGTATATCTGGAGAGTTTTTCAATCTCCCCCAATTTGGTCACCAACAAAGAATACCAGAATTTTATTCAAGATGGAGGCTATAGCGACTTTCAGTTCTGGCATGCAGAAGGCTGGGATTGGATCCTATCAAATAAAGTTGAAGCTCCTTTGTATTGGCATAAAGTAGATGGAAAATGGATGCATTATACCCTCCAAGGGTTGAAAGAAATTGACCCTGATCTACCTGTCACACATATTAGCTGGTATGAGGCCGCAGCGCTTGCAGCTTGGAAGGGTGAACGCCTGCCCACAGAATTTGAATGGGAAGTGGCGGCATTGCATTTCCCGTATGGTGAGCGGTGGGAATGGACCAATAGTGCTTATTTGCCTTATCCGGGTTACAAAAAAGCCGTTGGTGCCTTGGGAGAATATAACGGTAAATTCATGATTAATCAGATGGTACTTCGGGGAGGTTCAATAGCTTCGGCTCCGGGACATGTACGTTCAAGTTACCGCAATTTTTTTCATCCACATTTGCAGTGGCAATATTCCGGAATCAGGTTGGCTAAAGATTTATGAAAGAGAGGCAGTTAGAGAGTAAGTTGAAAATTGAGAATGCTTTTGAACACGAAGTTGGAATAGGATTGGAATCTAACCCCAAAACATTGCCTTCTAAGTATTTTTATGATGCAAAAGGTGATGAGCTGTTTCAAAGAATTATGCGCTGCGAGGATTATTATCCCACCCGATGTGAGTTTGAAATACTTTCTGAACAAAGTCAATCTATTCTCTCAGGGTTGAACTTGACGTCAAATGAACTTGATGTAATAGAGCTTGGCGCCGGTGATGGACACAAGACCAAAGAGCTTCTCAAAGGTTTTCTCAATGCCAATCTTGACATCAGATATCGTCCAATTGACATCAGCCCAAATGCAATTGATTTGATTTCGAAAACTATGGAATCTAGTCTCCCAGGATTAATGGTGCAAGGGTTGGCAGGTGATTATTTTGAAATGTTGTTTGGCTTAAAATCCGAATCGAAAAGGCCGATACTGGTGCTGTTCCTGGGGTCGAATATTGGCAACATGAATAATGAGAAATCCATCGATTTTCTCTCTCAATTGGCCATGAACTTGTCGCCAAAAGATCATTTGCTTGTAGGGTTTGATCTGATAAAGAATCCAGAAACTATTCGCAGAGCATACAATGATAGTGGAGGTTATACCAGACAGTTTAATCTGAATCTACTTACTAGGATTAACCGAGAATTGGGAGGCAATTTTAATGTGGAGAAATTCCTTCATTGGCCGGTTTATGATGTACAAAAAGGCGAGGCTAGAAGCTACATTGTTAGTAGAAAGAAACAACAGGTTTACATTGAGGCGTTGGATACAGAATTCTCTTTTGACGCTTGGGAGACCATTCACACAGAAATTAGCCGGAAATACAGCACGGAATTAATAGAAGAAATGGCAAACAAGTCCGGATTTAAAGTAAATGCTACATATTTGGACAAACATGCCTATTTTGCTGATGTACTAATGAAACTATCTTAACTTTTTTCGAAATGAAAGCAATTTGGAACGGAGAATTAATTGCAGAGAGCAATGATACCGTGGTGATCGAGGGCAACCATTACTTTCCAGCGGAGTCAATCAAAAAATCTTTTTTCAAAAATTCGGACACTCATTCTGTATGTCCATGGAAAGGAACTGCTTCATATTATTCTATTGAGGTTGATGGGAAACAAAATCCAGATGCTGCCTGGTATTATCCAGAGGTGTCGGTACTAGCTAAAGGAATTAAAGGACGTGTTGCTTTTTGGAATGGCGTGGAGGTAAAAGAATCATGATAAACAAAGCTTTACACAGTGCGGCGCAATATCTGGCCGCAGCATCAATCTCATTTCTACCTAAGAAATCAGATGACAGTCATGCAAACTTTGAATGGCACCAGGAACTTCAAGCATTTGTGACCCAGCCGCTTGGCGGGAGACACAATTGGCGTTTGGGATTGGTGGTGCAAGATTTTGCCTTGATCTTTTGTTCCACCAATGGCATTGAATTGCATCGGGTGGCATTGGCGGGACATACACATGACGCCGTAGTGCATTGGATTAATAATTGGATGACAGATGAAAAAGTGAACGGCAACTACCGATTTACTTTTCATTATGATCTTCCAAGCCATGGAGTAGACCCTTTTGAACCTTTCCCAGATCCGAATTACACGGAATTGATGAGCTTAGGCAAGATGAGGAGCGATGTGCATCATGCTCTGGCAAGAATGGCCCTCAAAGAAAACACCTTGGCACAAGTACGCACGTGGCCGCATCATTTTGACACGGCATTGTTGCTTGAAAAAGGTACAGATGTAAAAGGCCGTATGACCAACTCCATTGGAATGGGATTGGCAATTCCAGACAGCGTGATGGGCAGTCATTATGCCTATGTAAATGCTTGGGACAAGAACGGCGAAGTGCCTATTGAAAAATTGCCTCCGCTCAAACACGGTCAGTGGCATACTGATGGATTTAGAGGTGCAGTGATGAACGCAGAAACCTGCGGAGCCCAAGAATTAGAGGACTTTTTCACACATGCGCACAAAGCTTTGATGTCACTTTCCTGAAAGCGTTTTCAGCAGTATATTGATTTCTCCAGGAGTGTTGTAAATATGCGGACTAATGCGAATTCCGTCGCCTCTTTTTACACAAACGATATTTCGTTTTTTCAAATCAGCCATGCGCTTTGCAGTATAGGGAATAGAAATAATCCCATGCCGTTTGATGTCCCAGCCACCTACAGGCTCAATTTTCAATTTTTTCAACCCCTTTAAAAACTGAGTTGTGAGAAAAGCGATTTGCTTTTCAATGCTTTTCGGCCCAAGCTTTTTCTGGTCCACTACCGCTTGTTGGAGTCGGGCAAAAGGTGCATGGTCCAAATGTCCGGGTTCCAGAAATAAATGCAACGGGTCCGTGTGCATTTCATGCGACCAATGACTTAAATGATTAGCTCCTTGCTTTGAGAATTGCAACTTAGGTTGTAGCGCGTCATTCACATAACAAAAGCCATTTCCAAACCCAGCCATCATCCATTTGTAGCAACTTGCAACGGCCACATCAATATGCTTGAAGGAGATTGTAGCCGCTCCAATAGTTTGTGTCAAATCAACCAAGACACGGATGCCAAGTTTTTTACATTCCTTTACAATTGTTTCAATATCAATGACTTGTCCTGTGAGATGTTGTGTATGGCTGAATGCAAACCAGTCTGGCTTTTCCTTTTTCAACGCCGTCAAAAGTGCCTTTTCATCAAAGGATTTGTTCGCATTCAATGGAAAAGGAATCAACTCTTTATCGTGCAAAGCCAAAGGCATCATAAGGGGAGGATAATCATCCTCGATCACCATGAAACGTTTGCCGGGAAGAGCAGGTGTCAATAGTCTGAGAGGAACACTGAAGTTCTGTCCCAATGCTAGTTCTTTTTGGCTTACGCCGAGGAAGTTTGCCAGGTCACTCCGCACTTGACCCCGGTGCTGCAACATCCATTCAACCATAAATTGCCAGGGGTCTTGCTGGTACTCTTTGAGCCATTTTTTTTCTGCCTGAATAGTGCTGGGAACGGGAATGCCGCATGCAGCGGTATTCAAATAAATTTTACCCTTTGGCAACATGGCTTGCTGCCGAACTTTTTTCCATTTATCTACCTGAGCCATTTATGAAAGGTGATCAGTGAGTAAGCGCATTTCTATAATTGGAGAAATTTTCTCGTAGAGGATTCTGTAAACAGCTTCGGCAATGGGCATTTCCACCTGAAAGCGCTTATTCATTTCGAAAATCCCTTTGGCGGCATAATAACCTTCTGCTACCATGCTCATCTCCAGCATGGCCATTTTGACACTATATCCTTTACCCACCATTGTGCCGAAACTCCTGTTTCTGGAATACGGAGAATAGGCCGTAACCAATAAATCGCCAAGGTACGCACTGGAGTTCACGTCACGATCCACGTCATGAACCGTATCCACAAAACGTTTGATTTCCTGAATTGCATTTGAAATTAATACTGCCTGGAAGTTATCTCCATAGCCTATTCCATGACAAATCCCAGAAGCTGTGGCGTAGACATTTTTGAGTACTGCTGAAATCTCTGTCCCAAATACATCTTCTGAAATAGAGGTGCGGATGTATCTGCAGCCTAACACATCTGCCATTTGCTGAGCATATACTTGGTTGGGACATGCGAGGGTCAGATAAGAGAGCTGTTCTTTGGCTACTTCTTCCGCATGGCAAGGCCCTGCAATGATTCCAATCTTGTCATAGGGAGTCCCTAACTCTTTGTGCAGGTAGCGAGCCGGAATGGAATCATATTCTACAATAATTCCTTTGATGGCACTGAAGATTATTTTGTCTTCCAGGCCTTTCGGTTTCATTTCCTTGATAGTTGAATCCAAAAACGCACTTGGAATAGCAATGACTACGATGTCCGAATTGTCAATCACCTCCTGCATGTTGGTGGTTACCTTCACGATGTCTCGATCGAACTCAATGCTCTGAATGTAATTAGGGTTGTGGCCGTATTTGTTGAAGTGCTTCACAGCACGTTCATTGCGCATCCACCAATTGACTTCTGCGAGGTTGTTGCTCAACATCTTCGTAATAGCAGTTGCCCAACTTCCACCGCCCAAAACCCCTACTCGTGGCAAATTACCTTTCTCCATGGGCGGTAAATTACGGATATCGTGAGGAATGGTCAAGGAGGAAAAAGAGGAAAGCGTGATTTGACATTTGGTAGTGCCTTCACGGCCCCAAAACTTTGGTTGCTTTTTCATCCATAAAACAGTAACCAAGGACCATAAATCGAGGGTCATTTTGTGAGCAACGCTTCACTATTATTTTGAAGATTGAAGAATGAAATCACATTTTGAGGACTTGCTTGTTTGGCAAAAGTCGATAGAGTTGGTCAAAGAGATCTATTCCGTGTGCAGGGAATCACAACAATATAACCCGGGACTATTTAAGCAGATTCAAAGATCTTCGGTTTCGGTTGCATCCAATATTGCGGAAGGTTTTGAACAATAATCACCAAAAGAGTTTGTTCGCTTCTTATTTATGGCGAAGGGGAGTGCTGGGGAGGTTAGATGTCAATTGTACATCGGAACACAATTGAACTATTGGGGTCTGGATCAATACAATTCGCTCTTACCCAAACTCGAATATATCTCCAGAATGATCTATAACTTGATTTGTAGCATTCGCAAAAGACACAATTTGAGCTAGTC